>NZ_JAQOZV010000029.1:0-90688 GCF_030348125.1 Massilia sp. DJPM01 | reverse complement strand
TGGTCAGGTCGGGGCCGTAGTAGTGGACTTCGGCGCGGCGGTTGACCAGGCCGTCGGCGGAGATGCTGTCCAAATAGGCTTTGCCGGCCTGGTCCTGCTGGCCGAACGGGTTGAGCACGCCGTCGGCCACGCCTTTGTACAGTTCGGGCGTGCGCACATAGCCACTCAGGAAGCTGACGCTGCGCTTGCTGTAGGCGTAGTTAAAGCCGGCCTTGTAGTCCCAGCCCTTGAACTGGCCTTCTTCGGTGAGCACCAGGCGGTGGCTGTTCTGGCGGTCGTCGGTGATAGCGGCGCCGAGTTCGTCAAGGCTCCAGGTCAGGGCCAGGTCGGCGCCGTTCAGGCCGGCCACGGCGGGCACGCCGCCGGCGCCGCCCGGGTACCATTTGCTCTTCCTGGTGATCATGAGCGGCTTGCGCAGGCCGGGATTGAGCTTGTCGTAGTCGGTCTGGGCGCCGAAGGGCTGGGCGGATTCAAGGCGTCGATGTAGGACTCGGAACTGAGCAGCTCGACCGTGAGCATGTTGCCGTCGCCGTGGCGCAGGCTGCCCTTGGTAAGTAAAGTGGTTTGCTTGTTCTCGGCCAGCAGTTGCGGGTACAGGTTCGGGTCGAGCACGCAGGACTTGCTGCCGGCGCCGCTTGGCTTGGTCGAGGGCACGGTGTACTGGCCCGGGTAGGGGGCGACGCAGCCGGCGCCAAAGTAGGGGGTGCCGGTGACGCTGGTCGGCTTGCCGTTGGCGTAGACGGTGTAGTTGGCCGGCGACGAGGACGAGCCGGAGGTGTTGCTGGTGAAGGCGGTGCCGCCCAGGCGGGCGATGTCGTCCGGAGCGCTGATGTTGGGGCGCTCGCGCTGCATCAGGGCGCTGCGTTTCTGGGTGTCGAAGGCGGCGTAGACGTTACAGCCATCCTTGGCCAGGTCGCCGCTGCCGGTGGTCAGACTGAAGCGCCGCTGGCCGCCGCCGCCGCTGCGCTCGGGTGCCACGATGCTGGCGCTGACGCTGGTGTCGGAGATCGCGCGCTTGGTGATGAAGTTGATCACGCCGGCGATGGCGTCGGTGCCGTAGATGGCCGAGGCGCCGTCGCGCAGCACTTCGACCCGTTCGATGGCGCTCATCGGGATGACGTCGACGTTGATCGCGCTGTCGCCGATGGCTTCGTTGGCGAGGCGGCGGCCGTTGAGCAGGACCAGGGTGCGGTTGGTGTTCAGGCCACGCATATTGATCATGGTGCCGCCGCCACCGCCGCCGACCGCTTCGTTGGTGGAGCCGGCGGTGAGCGAGGTGGCCACTTCGGACATCGTGGTCAGGCCGCGGCTGACCAGTTCTTCGGCTTTGATGGTGGTCAGCGGCAGGGCGTTTTCGCTGGCCAGGCGCTTGATGGAGGAGCCGGTGACGTCGACCCGCGCCATGGCGGCGTCGGCCTGCTGGGCGCAGGCCTGGTTCATCAGGGTCAGCACCGCGATCGCGATGGAGGAAAGCAGCAGCTTTGGTTGCGGGAACCGGGATGGTGCTGGCACGGCGAGTCTCCTGATTGAATTGCTTTTATGGTTAGGTCAATTCTAGTTTGGCCTGACCAATTAATCAAGGTGGGCTTGCCAAATGCCACGTCGTTCCTGCCATTGGCAGAAACGGCTTCCCGCGCCAAGGCGGCACTCGGCGGGAACGCATGCGTTCCCCCCAAGCTCGTTGAGCCGTCGGTAGCTTCGGTAAAAACTTGTGTTGCCGCGGGGGCGCCTAGGCCTTCGAGGGAAGTCGTTTCTGGCAGTGCCAGGAACGACGGGTGGTGGGAAATCGATGTCGTGGTACTGCCGGGGTGCGCAGGGGCGGGGCAACGCCCCGGTCGATTATCCTCTTGAGAACGTCCGCGTCACCCGCTCCAGGTGCGCGCGCATGGCCTGGCGCGCGCCAGCCACATCATGCGAAGCAATTGCTTCCAGGATCTTGCGGTGATCGGTCAAGGTGGTCACGCGCAAATCCTCGGTCTGGAAATGCTCCTTGAGCTTGTGCCACAAACTGCCGCGCTGGTTCCACAGATAATCGACCACGCCCACCAGCGCGGTGTTCCCGGTGGCGCGTGCAATCGCCAGATGGAAATTGCGGTCGGCCTGCTCGTTGCTGGCCCGGTCCTCATGGTGGTGCTCCATCTCCAGCACCGCCGTCAAGATCGCGTCAATCGCCGAATCGGTGGCCATCTTGGCCGCCAGCGCCGCCACTTCGGATTCGATCATGCGGCGCGCGGCCAGCACCTCGAACGGCCCAGGCCCGACCTCGGGCACATCGGCCTGCGCCGTGGCCTGCTCGCTCACGTACACGCCGGAGCCGCCGCGCACTTCCACGATGCCGCTCAGTTCGAGCACGATCAGCGCTTCGCGCAGCGAGGCCCGGCTCACGCTCAGCTTGGCGGCCAGGTCGCGCTCGGCCGGCAGGCGCTCGCCAGCCTTGATACTCTCGTCGCGAATGAGTTCTTGAATCCGGGTGGCCACCACACGGTACAGGCGCGGCTCAGGCGAGTTCGATTCTTGCGGCGCAGAGGGTTTCTTCATTGATTGCTGGATCCGGGTAAGGCGTGAGGGAGGGTGTGTGCATGCTCGCCTGATTTTAGTTTGCAATGGCTAATGTTGCAAGGTTCTCCCCCATGTGCGCGCTACCAGTTCGATTCGCGCTCCGGGGTCGATGAAATGTGGTGGATCGACAAATCGGCGCCCTGGAATTCCTGTTCCGGATCGAGCCGCAAGCCCATGGTCTTTTTCAGCACGCCATACACGAGGTAGCCGCCGGCCAGCGCGATGGCCACGCCGAGCACGGTGCCCGCCAGTTGCGAGGCGAACGACACGCCACCGAGGCCGCCCAGGCTTTTCAGGCCGAACACGCCGGCCGCGATGCCGCCCCAGGTGCCGCACAGGCCGTGCAGCGGCCACACGCCGAGCACGTCGTCGATCTTCCAGCGGTTTTGGGTGAGGGTGAACATGGCCACGAAAATCGCCCCGGCGATGGCGCCGGTGGCGAGCGCGCCGAGCGGGTGCATCAGGTCGGAACCGGCGCACACGGCCACCAGTCCGGCCAGCGGACCGTTGTAGGTAAAGCCCGGATCGTTCTTGCCGAGCACCAGCGCGGCCAGGGTGCCGCCGACCATGGCCATGAGCGAGTTGACGGCGACCAGGCCGTTCATCTTGTCGAGCGTTTGCGCGCTCATGACGTTAAAGCCGAACCAGCCCACCGCCAAAATCCAGGCGCCCAGCGCGAGAAAGGGAATCGAGGAGGGCGGATGGGCGGCGATGGCGCCGTTGCGCCCGTAGCGCCCGCGCCGCGCACCGAGCAGCAGTACGGCGGGCAGGGCGATCCAGCCGCCCACGGCGTGCACCACGACCGAACCGGCGAAGTCGTGGAACTCGGCGCCGAAGGCGGCCTTGAGCGCGGCCTGGATGCCGAAGCGCTGGTTCCAGGCGATGCCCTCGAACAGCGGGTAGATGAAGCCGACCAGCAAGGCGGTGGCGATCAGCTGGGGATGGAACTTGGCGCGCTCGGCGATGCCGCCCGAAATGATGGCGGGAATCGCGGCGGCGAAGGTGAGCAGGAAGAAGAATTTGACCAGCTCGTAGCCGTTGCGTGCCGCCAGCACGTCGGCGCTGGCGAAAAAGTCGACGCCGTAGGAAATGCCGTAGCCGATGAAAAAATAGGCAATCGTGGAGACGGCGAAGTCGGCCAGGATCTTGACCAGGGCGTTGACCTGGTTCTTTTTCCTGACCGTTCCCAGTTCCAGGAAGGCGAAGCCGGCGTGCATCGCCAGGATCATGATGGCGCCGAGCAAGATGAAAAGCGCGTCGGCGGCGTGGTTGGTTCCGTTCATTGGACGATTCCCGATAAAGGTGCATGAAAGTGCTACTGCCCTTAAAGAAAGCAATAATCGTTCCATTTTGGTGCGGGCGGCCAAGCGCTTGATTTCATGGGGAAATACGGCCACGCGCGCGCCGCCGCCCAGGACCCGTGCACCACGGCGGCGCATCCATAGTGGTGCGCCTCAGGCGCCGCGATCGCGCCCGCGCAGCAAAAGGTCGAACTGGGGCGCGCTCAGCGGCCGGGAAAACAGATAGCCCTGGCCGAAATCGCAGCCGGCGGCGGTCAGCAGGTCGCGCTGTTCCTGCGTTTCGACGCCTTCGGCAATGACTTTGATGCCGAGCTTGTGGCCCATGACGACGATGGCTTCGCACAAGGCCAGGTCGTCCGAGCCGGCCACCATCTTGAGGACGAAGGATTGGTCGATCTTGAGATAATCGATGTGGAATTTTTTCAGGTAGGAGAGGGAGGAATAGCCGGTGCCGAAGTCGTCGATCGACATCTGGATGCCGCTTTCGCGGAACGAGAGCAGCTGTTCGCGGATGCTGCAGGTCGATTCCATGAGCATGCCTTCGGTGATTTCGACCACGATTTCGGTGCCGACGTAGCGCCCCAGCACCGGATGGGCGCGCACGTGCGGCGGATGGCTGGCGTGGCTGGCGCCGGGCGCGTGGCGCCGGAACTGGGCCGGCGACATGTTGACGCTGATCTGGAAGTCGGGATCGATGCTGCCGCGCCAGCGCATGGCCTGGTGGAAGGCTTGCTGGAATACCCAGTCGCCGATGCCGACGATCAGGCCCGATTCCTCTGCCAGCGGAATGAATTCGGCCGGGCTGACCGGGCCGCGCTGCGGATGCTGCCAGCGCAGCAGGGCTTCGGCCTTGCGGATGCGTCCGCTGGCGAGGTCGACGATGGGCTGGTACAGCACGCGCAGCTGGTCCTGCGCGAGCGCGGCGCGCAGGTCGTTCAGGGTGCGCATCTTTTTCTGCGCGGCACGCTGCATCGATTGCATGAAGTAGCCGAACTGGTTGCGCCCGCGGTTCTTGGCCGCGTACATGGCCTGGTCGGCATTCTTGAGCAGGGTGTCGACGTCGGTGGCGTCGTGCGGGAACAGGGTGATGCCGATGCTGCCGGACAGGTACACGGTTTCGGCCTTGATGGCGAACGGTTCGGCCAGCGCGGCCAGCATGGCGTGGGCCACCCGCTCGACGCTGTCGAGGTCGTCGAGCTCGCCGAGGATGACGGTGAATTCGTCGCCGCCCAGGCGCGCCACGGTGTCGGCCTGGCGGATGCAGGCCGACAGGCGCGCGGCCACTTCGCGCAGCAGCTTGTCGCCGCTATCGTGGCCGAGGGTATCGTTGACTTCCTTGAAGTGGTCGATGTCGATGAACATCAGCGCCAGCGGCAGGCCGGAGCGGCGCGATTTGCGCAGTTCGTGTTCGAGGCGGTCATGGAACATGCTGCGGTTGGGCAAGCCGGTCAGGAAATCGAAGTTGGCCTGGCGCCAGATGGTGTCTTCGGCCAGTTTCTGGTCGGTGATGCCGGAAAACATGTTCACGCGGAACTTGACCTGGCCGCGCTCGTCGTAAATGGTGTCCACGCGCAGCCATTCGGCGCATTCGTCGCCGTTCTTGTGGCGCGCCCACACCTTGCCCTGCGCATGGCCCGCCTTTTCCAGGCGCTGCAGCATGTCGCCGTTGTGGACCTGGCCCAGCGCGCCGGCCAGCAGCATGCTGGCCGGCCGGCCGATCAATTCCTGTTCGGTGTAGCCGCTCAGGCGGATAAAGGCGGGATTGACGGCCACGATGCGGCCGTTGGGCTCGGTGATCATGATCGCTTCGCCGATCGCCTCGTACACCATGGCCGACAGGTTCAGCGCACGCTCGGTCTTTTTCCATTCGCTGATGTCGGTGGAAATGCCGATGATGCCGATCAGGCGGCCCTGCCCGTCGCGGATCGGCGAATCGGTCACGTGCATGGGGAAGGTGCGGCCGTTGCGGTGGCGCACCAGGAATTCGCCCGACCAGCTGCCGCCGGCTTGCAGCCGTGCCATGATCTGGGCGGCCCGCTCGGTGCAGTTTTCGGCCGGGACCAGCTCGACGATGTTGCGTCCCAGCGCGTCGGCGGCCGGCCAGCCGTAGAGCTTTTCGGCGAAAGGGTTCCAGTACAGGATGGAGCCGGCCAGGTCGGTGGCGATGACGGCTTGCTCGACCGAGGCCAGCAGGCTGGCCTGGAACTGGATCTGTTGTTCGCAGATTTTCAGTTCGGTGATGTTGTCATGCACCAGCACCACGGCCGGCGCCCCGGCATGGTCGAGCGCGGTGATCTTGAGCGAGAACCAGCGCTGCTGGCCGGGGGCGTCGCAGGGATAGTCGAAGGTGGCGCTGCGGCGCCGCCCGGCCAGGGTGTCGCGCAGCAGCAGGCCGACCTGGGCGGCGTCGGCGCAGCCGTCCGAGGCGGCGCGGTCGCACACGTCGAGGTAATTGATGCCTTCGCAGACACGGGCCGGATCGCCGCCGTTGGCCTGGGCAAAGTCGCGCCATGCCTTGTTGGCCGACAAGATGGTGCCGCGCTGGTCGATCAGGACGATATGCTCCAGCAAGGCGTCGATCGTGACCTCGGGGATGGAGTCGGGTAAGGCAGCTAGCATCGTCACACGGCCTCCCTGCGGGAGAGGGGGCAGAGCGCGTCGCGCATCCGCCAATCGTGTTGGACAGCCGTGCCGAAAAAAAGTGCAGTCTTGTGGAAAATTATTTTGATCCGGCGGCGCTGGCAGCCAGGCGGACGGGAGTGTCGTCGCGGTGCCAGGCCTGGCACCGGGCGCAGAGACTTATTTCGGGGCGCTCAGGCAGGTTTTCATGAAGGCTTTGCGCTCGTCGCCTTTTTTGCCGGTGGCTTCGGCGTTGCAGGTCTTCATCTTGTTTTGCTGGGGCGTGGCGGCCGGGGCCGCTGGTTTGGCGCTCAGGCATTCCTTCATGAAGGTCTTGCGCTCGTCGCCTTTCTTGCCGCTGGCGTCGGCGTTGCAGGTCACCATCTTGTTTTGCTGGGCCGACTTGGGCGCCGGCGCCGCTGCTTCGGGCGCGGCGAAGGCGGCACTGGTGAACGCCAGCAGGGCGCAGGTCATCAACATGTTTTTCATCGGGGTCGTCCTCAATGGTTAGGTTATTCCGGAGTGCAACGGAGTAAATATACGTCAGATGGCTGCGCCGCCACCACTTTTTCTTGCCGCCAGGGCTTTTTGGGGCACTTCCTGCTGTCCATGATTTGAAGCGGTATAATTGCTTTTTCACGGTTCATAAGCGGTTCAACAGGAAGAATGACGCCATGAATACACCTTCCACCGAGCACGATACGGTGCGATCCGACGAGACTGGCGCTTACCGCAGCGGCGTGGCCGCGCGTCTGGCGGGCTTGCCCGTCGAAACCTTGCGGGTGTGGGAGCGCCGCTATGGCGTGTCCGAGCCGCAACGCTCGGCGCGCGGCCAGCGTTTGTATTCGAGCGCCCAGGTGCGCCGGCTGAGTCTGATCAAGCAATTGGTCGACCAGGGCCATCCGATCGGCGCCATGGCGCGCCTGCCGCTCGACCAGCTCCAGCATCTGGCCGAGCCCTTGGTACCCGACACCGGGGCCAGCGGCCCGATCCGGGTGGCGGTGGTGGGCGCCGGACTGGCGCGCCAGCTGGCCGCCGCTGGCCGCGAGCGGCTCGCGCTCGAGGTGCGCCAATCCTGCGCCCGCCTCGATGAGGCGGCCAGCGCCTTGCGCGGCGTGGCCGCCGATGTGCTGCTGATCGAATTGTCCGAGCTGGACGATTCGGCCTTGCCGCAGGTGGCCGCCGTGCGCCTGGCGTGCGGCACGCCGGCGGTGGTGGTACTGTACCGTTTTTGCGCCAGCGCCACGATCCGCCATTTGCGCGCCCTGGGCTGCCTGGTGGCGCGCGCGCCGTCCGACATGGCCGAGGTGGCATTGCTGTGCCAGGTGGCCTTTCCGGCGCGGCGCGCGCACCTTGCGGCAGCGGCCAGGGCCGCGGTGCCGCGGTGCGGCGAAGCGCTGGCGGCGCGCCGCCTGGACGACCAGGCGCTCGCGGCCCTGGCGGCGGCCAGCAATAGCGTGATGTGCGAGTGTCCGCGCCATCTGGCCGATATCCTGATGATGATCGGCAGCTTCGAGCGCTACAGCGCGCAGTGCGGATCGCGCAATCCGGGCGATGCCGCCTTGCACCAGGAGTTGGGCCAGGCGGCGGCACAGGCGCGCACCCTGCTGGAAAACGCACTGGAACGGCTGGCGCGGGCCGAGGGCTTGCCGCTGCCGGATGGACTGGCGTGAGCCGGACCGCACTTTTTATCATCTTTCACAGGAACTGAGCATGTCGAACGGATTGACTACCGAATACCAACCGAGCACCGTGACGGTGTCGGAGCGCATCCGCGAGCGCCTGGTCGCCAGCAAGACGCGCTTCCACGCCAACGACAATATCGCGCGTTTCATCGAGCCGGGCGAACTCGACGAGCTGCTCGATGAAGTCAGCGCCAAGCTGCAAGGCGTGCTCGAAAGCCTGGTGATCGATACCGTCAGCGACCACAATACCCAGGATACCGGGCGCCGCGTGGCCAAGATGTTCATTAACGAAGTGTTCGGCGGGCGCTATGTGCCGATGCCGCCGGTGACCGAATTTCCGAATGCCTCGCATTTGAACGAGCTGATGATCATCGGCCCGATCACGGTGCGCAGCGCCTGTTCGCACCATCTGTGCCCGGTGATCGGCAAGGTCTGGATCGGCGTGATGCCGAACGAGCATTCGGCCCTGATCGGGCTGTCGAAATATGCGCGCATCGCCAACTGGATCATGAGCCGTCCGCAAATCCAGGAAGAAGCGGTGGTGCAGCTGGCCGACCTGCTGCAGGAAAAGATGCAGCCGGATGGCCTGGCCGTGGTGATGGAAGCGGACCATTTTTGCATGCAGTGGCGCGGCGTGAAGGATATGGATGCGAAAATGATCAACAGCGTCATGCACGGCTCGTTTTTGAAAGATCCGGCGCTGCGGCGCGAGTTCTTGTCCCTGATTAAACGCTGAATTTTCGGAGAATCCACCATGCTCGTCCGTCTCCTGTACGCCAGCCGCGCCGTCGCGGTGCCGCAGCCCGATACGATCCACGACATCATGTGCCAGTCGCACGCGCACAATCCCGCCCAGGGCATCACGGGCATCCTGTGCCACAGCGAGCAGGTGTACATGCAAGTGCTCGAAGGCGGGCGCGAGGCGATCAACGCGCTGTACGCGAAAATCGTGCGCGATCCGCGCCACACCGATGTGGTGCTGCTGCACTACGAAGAAATCAATGAGCGCCGCTATGCCGGCTGGACCATGGGCAAGGCGAACCTGGCGCGCATCAATCCATCGACGCTGCTGCGTTTTTCCGATTTGCCGGGGCTGAATCCGCATGCCATGTCCGGCAAGAATTCGCTGGCGCTGATCGACGAGTTGATGGCCAGCGCGTCGGTGGTCGGCCACCCGTAGGGAACGGGCCGCACAGGGTGCGGCCGGGGCCGCCCGCGAACCCCGTCGTCGACAGGGGCTGCCCGCGAACCCCGTCGTCGACAAGGGCCGCTGGCAGGGCGTGGGGAAAAGCTTACTCTTCGTCAGCCGAGACGTCGCCGGTCTTGCGGTTGTATTTGAGCGTGATCTTGTTCAGCTCGCACAAATCGAAGTCATCCCACTCGACTTCCGAACCATCGTCGTCGAAGGTGATGCTCAGGCTTTGCAGGCAGTGCGCCTTGCTTGAAAATTTGATCAGACGCGCTTTGTTGGGTGACAGAATGCCCTCGCCCAAACGGTCGTTACCCCAGGTTTTGCTTTTGGCTGGCGCGATGTGGACTGAGCGGATCGGATAGCCGGTCTTGTTGACCAGCGTGAAGTCGGCATCACCGGCAATCGCGGCGTTGGCAAGCAAGGCGCTTGCGATGACGAGCATCTTGATTTTCATGAGTTCTCTTTCGTTATAGTTGTTTTGACCAGTCGTCCCACCCATGGGCGGGTGCCGCGCCGGATAATACATGGATGGGGCGCGTACGTACAGCGGCGTGCATTGCATGCCGCGCGATGAGGGGATACGTCACTGAACGGAACGCACGCACGCCGCCCGGACCGGATCCGATCCGGGGTCGCCAGGCCAGCATGCATTGCTGGCCTGCGCCCGTGCGCTGGCGCTAGGCGAGGCGCCAGGCGACGCGCCAGGCGACGCGCTAGGCGACGCGCTAGGCGACCTTGATCTGAACCCTGCGCGGCTGGGCGTGCGCGGCCTTGGGGATGCGGATCTTGAGCACGCCATGGTTCAGCTCGGCGCTCGCCTGCTCGCCGTCGAGCTCCCTGGACAGTGCGAAGCTGCGCTGGTAGTGCTGGTGCTTGACCTCGGCGTAGCGCGATTCCATCTCCGGCGGCACGTCGAGCGACACGCTGCCATTGATGGTGAGGCTGTTCGTTTCGAGGCGCAGGTCGAGCTGGTCCCGGGAGACGCCGGGTATGTCGGCCAGCAGCGTGATGCCGTTGGCGTCTTCGATCACGTCCACCGGCGGTATCAGGACGCCGCTGCGGGCGAGGGCGGTGCCGCCGGTCTGGCCGGTGGAGGGGGATTGGGCCAGCGCGCCGGCGCCCGCTCCCGCACTGCCCTGGGCGCTAGCGTTGCCATCTTCCATGGCCGCAGCGCCTTGACCGCTACGGGTTCCGTCTGCCATCGCCGCATTGCCCTGGCCGCTGCCAGTGCTGGCAGAACCACCGGCCGCACCGCCGCCTACGCCCGATCCGCTCATCGCTTCGCCGCCTGCCTCGCCGCCTGCGCCACTAGTGCCGCTGCCGTCAGCGCCGGCATTGCCGATGCCGCCCGTACTGCCGGCGATCCCTGCATCGGCCGGATCGCCCATGGGTGCCGGATTGCCTGCCTGGCCGCCAGCTCCCGCCGTGCCGCCGTGTTCGTTTTCCCTGGTTGTCATGCTGCCCTCCCGGTCAGTGCACTGAAATGCGGCGCGGCTGGCTTGCCTCGCGGCGCGCCACGCTGACGTGCAGGACGCCGTCGCGGTAGTGTGCCGCCACCGAGTCGGGATCGATGTCCTCAGGCAGGCTGACAACCCGCTTGAAGCGGCCCGCGAAGCGCTCGTTGATATGTACCGTGGCGTGCTGCTGCGCGCTCGACAAGTCGTCGGCACGCTCGCCGGCGATGGTCAGTACCCCTTGTTCGAGCTGCACCTCGATCGAGGCCGGGTCGAGCCCGGGGACAAACGCGACCATCTCCACGCTGTGCGGCGTGCTGCCGACGTTGAGCGCGGGGAAGCCGCCACGGCCCAGGCCGCGGATGCTGGGTCCCAGGTCGAAGGCTTGCTCGATGTCGCGCTGAAGGCGGTCCATCTCGCCAAAGACATCGCCAGGAAACATGGATCGATACATCATCATGGTGTTCTCCCGTGTGGATAATGGGAGTTTGACCGTGCGCCCGGGGCGAGGTTCGCCGTCATGTGACGCGCGGGCGTTTCGGCGGCGCGTGTTTGCGCTTGATCAAAGATGTGTGCCGCCGTGGCGCGAAACCGGTGCGCGCCACGCGGCAGGGGGGACTTTACAGCAGCTTGAGCAGGGCTGCGGCGCCCGCTTCCGACGAGGCCGGATTCTGGCCGGTGACCAGCAAGCCGTCGGTCAGCACGTACGAGGCCCAGTCCGGGCCTTTGGAATAGATGCCGCCGTGTTCCTTGAGCATGTCTTCCACCAGGAACGGCACCACCTTGGTCAGGCCGACCGCTTCTTCTTCGGTGTTGGTGAAACCGGTGACGCGCTTGCCGGCGACCAGCGGCTTGCCGTCCGCACCCTTGACATGGCGCAGCACGCCGGGGGCGTGGCAGACGGCGGCGACCGGCTTGCCGGCGGCGATCATGGTTTCGATCAGGCTGATCGACTGCTTGTCTTCGGCCAAGTCCCACAGGGGACCATGGCCGCCCGGATAGAACACGGCGTCGAATGCGGCGGCCTTGATATCGGCCAGCTTGAGCGTGGCGGCCAGGGCCGCTTGCGCCGCCGGGTCTTGCTTGAAGCGGCGCGTGGCGTCGGTTTGCGCATCGGGCTCATCGCTCTTGGGGTCGAGCGGCGGCTGGCCGCCGGCCGGCGAGGCCAGCACGACGCTGACGCCCTTGTCCTTGAGCACGTAGTACGGCGCCGCGAATTCTTCGAGCCAGAAGCCGGTCTTGTGACCGGTGTCGCCCAGTTGATCGTGCGAGGTCAATACCATCAATACATTCATGTGGACTCCAGTGTTGGGAAAGAAGCAATCCTGGCAGTGTGGCACAGATGCCGTTGCGGCGTCGTCCAGCAGCTTTTCATGCGGCTTGCAGTTCGTGGTACAGGGCCAGCATTTCCTGGCTCAGCTTGTGGCGCGGGTCGAGGTGGATCATGGGCAGGTTGCGGTCGTGCGATTCGCGGATGCGGATCGAACTCGACAGCTTGTTGCCGAGCACCGGCAAGCCTTCCGCGCTCAGTTCGTCCACCAGGCGCTGCGGCAGCCGGGCGCGCGCCTGGAACTGGTTGACGATGATGCCTTCGATCTCGAGCGCGGGGTTGTGGTCGGCCTTGATCTCGGCCACGTTGGCCACCAGGGTGTACAGCGCCTGGCGCGAAAAATCGTCGCAGTCGAAAGGAATCAGGCAGCGCTCGGCGGCGATCAGCGCCGACTGGGTGAAGAAGTTGTAGGCGGGCGGGGTGTCGACGAAAATCTCGTCGAAGTCCCTGGCCAGCTCGGCCAGGGTGTCGCGCAGCTTGTAGATCTTGTGGCGCGATTCGAGCTTGGCTTGCAGGTCGCCCAGTTCCGGGTGCGACACCATGACTGATAGATTCTCGAACGGCGTGGGGTGCACGAACTCGCTGGCCGGTTTGGGAAAGACGATGAAGTTGAGCATTTGCTCGAAGTAGGCGCCCATGGTCGGCGTCACCTCGTTCATGGCCGCGCCGAGCAGGTAGCGGCTGGCGTTGCATTGCGGATCGATGTCGATCAGCAGGGTTTTCTTGCCCTGCTGGGCCGCGATGGCCGCCAGGTTGACCGCGATCGTCGACTTGCCGACGCCACCCTTCTGGTTGAAGATCACACGTTTCATCTGCCGGCCCGGGGAAAGTGATTGATTGCTCAATACTAGCATGCTGCGATGCAGCATCGGGACGGCGCGTGCGCTTGATGCGATGTTTGGCAACAGGCGGGCGCCGGCCGGGCACGTGGCCACGGGCGGCGCCGGGCGATCAGTCTTCCAGCAGGCTGCGCAGCATCCAGGCGTATTTTTCGTGCGTTTGCATGCGCTGGGTCAGCAGGTCGCAGGTAGGCTGGTCGTTGGCTTGCTCGGCCACTGTGAACAGGGCGCGCGCGGTGCGCACCACGCTGGCCTGGCCTTCCATCAGGTCGCGGATCATGTCCTTGGCGTTGGGTGTGCCGCTGGTCGGCTTGATCGTGGTCAGGGCGGCGAACTGCTGGTAGGAACCGGGCGCCAGCTCACCCAGCGCGCGGATGCGCTCGGCGATCAGGTCGACCGCCAGCCACTGCTCGTTGTACAGGGTCATGAACATGGTGTGCAGGGTCTGGAACATGGGACCGGTGACGTTCCAGTGGTACTGGTGGGTCTTCAGGTACAGGGTGTAGCTGTCGGCGAGCAGGCGCGACAGGCCTTCGACGATCTGCTTGCGGTCGGCGTCGGCAATGCCGAGGTCGACCATGGGGGCTGGCGAGCTTGTGCTGTTCATGGGTCTATGCTCCTGTATGAGGCGTGGATGGGAAAAAGGATAAGAATATAGGCGATTTCAGGCCATCGCGTGCGCGGCGGCATGGATCTGGCCGACGATCTCGTAGGAATGCAGGCGAGCCTGGTGGTCGAACACTTGCGAGGTGATCATCAGCTCGTCGGCGCCGGTGCGCTCGATGAACTGGCGCAGCTGGCGCGCGACCGTGTCCGGCGCGCCGATGGCCGAGCACGACAGAACCTGGTCGAGCATGGCGCGTTCCTGCGGGCCCAGGGCGTCGAGGTAGCCGGACAGCGGCGGCTGCAGGCGTCCCGGACGGCCGCTGCGCAAGTTCACGAACGCTTGCTGCATCGAGGTGGCCAGCAGCGCGGCCTGGTCGTCGGTATCGGCGGCGAACACGTTAAAGCCGAGCATCACGTAGGGCTTGTCGAGCTGGGCCGACGGGCGGAACTGGGCGCGGTACACCTCCACCGCCTGCATCATCTGGGCCGGGGCGAAGTGCGAGGCGAAGGCGTACGGCAAGCCCAGGTGGGCGGCCAGCTGGGCGCCGAACAGGCTCGACCCGAGGATCCAGACCGGCACCTTCAGGCCCGCGCCCGGCACGGCCATGACCGGGCGGCGCGCGGTCTCGGCAAAGTAATCCATCAGCTCGGCCACGTCTTGCGGGAATGCGTCGGCGTCCGATTGCAGGTTGCGGCGCATGGCGCGCGCGGTGGCCTGGTCCGAGCCGGGAGCGCGCCCCAGGCCCAGGTCGATGCGGCCGGGATACAGCGATTCGAGCGTGCCGAACTGCTCGGCGATGACCAGCGGCGAGTGGTTCGGCAGCATCACGCCGCCGGCGCCGACCCGGATGGTGGTGGTGCCGCCAGCCACATAGCCCAGCAGCACGGCGGTGGCGGCGCTGGCGATGCCCGGCATGCCGTGGTGTTCGGCCAGCCAGTAGCGCTGGAAGCCCCAGCGTTCGGCATGCTGCGCCAGGTCGAGCGTGTTCTGGAACGAGACGCGCGCGTTGCTGCCTTGGGTGATCGGGGACAGGTCGAGTACGGAAAAGGGAATCATGATCGGTGCCTTGGGACGGTAGGGGGGCGGCGCGGCCTCTGCTTGGGCAGCGCAGTCTTACCCACATGGGGACGGGGGCGCCGTTTAAAAGGCGTGTCGTCCCCATGCCGTCAGGCGAGCCGGAGCGCGGGCGCGCTGTATTGACAGGCGCCCGGCGTGGCGCTTCAGCTCAGCCGTCCCTGGCGTGGCGCGCGTCCCGGGGCGCCGCTGCCGCCCATGCCGTCCAGGCGGAACACGCCGATCACCTGCGACAGGCGCGCGGCCTGCTCCTGCATGCTCTCGGCGGCGGCGGCGGCTTGCTCGACCAGCGCGGCATTCTGCTGGGTCGCCGCATCCATCTGGGCGATGGCCTGGTTAACCTGGGCGATGCCGGCGCTCTGCTCGTGGCTGGCGGCCGAAATCTCGGCCATGATATCGGTCACGCGGCGCACGCTGGCCACCACATTGTCCATGGTGCCGCCGGCGTCGGCCACCAGCTTGTTGCCGACCGATACCTTCTCGACCGAGTCGCCGATCAGCGCCTTGATTTCCTTGGCGGCCGCGGCGCTGCGCTGGGCCAGGTTGCGCACTTCCGAGGCGACCACGGCAAAACCGCGGCCCTGTTCGCCGGCGCGCGCCGCTTCCACCGCCGCGTTCAGCGCCAGGATATTGGTCTGGAAGGCGATGCCATCGATGACGCTGATGATGTCGACGATTTTGCGCGACGAGTCGTTGATCGAGGCCATGGTGTCGACCACCTGGGCCACCACCACGCCGCCCTTCATGGCCACCTCGGAGGCGGTGGCGGCCAGCTGGTTGGCCTGGCGCGCATTGTCCGAGTTTTGCTTGACGGTGCCGGTCAGCTCTTCCATCGAGGCTGCGGTTTCTTCCAGCGAACTGGCTTGCTGCTCGGTGCGCGAGGACAGGTCGAGGTTGCCGGACGCGATCTGGCTCGACGCGGTGGCGATGGTATCGGTGCCCATGCGCACCTGCATGACAATCTTGGCCAGGTCGTCGCGCATGGTGCGGATGCCGTGCAGCAGGCTGCTGGTATCGTCGTGCTTGAGGTCGATATTAATGCTCAGATCGCCTTCGGCGATGCTGCGTGCGATGCCGGCCGCATAGCCAGGCTCGCCGCCGAGCTGGCGCAGCAGGCCGCGCCCGATCACCAGGCCGAGCGCGAGCAGCAGCCCGGCCAGCGCCAGTGCGCCCAGCGAAAAGGTGAGCAGGCGCGCGCGGATGGCGGTGTCGACGGTATCGATGTACACGCCCGAGCCGACGATCCAGCCCCAGGGCGCGAAGCCCTTGACGTAGGACACTTTCTGGACCGGATCGTCGCTGCCCGGCTTGGGCCACATGTAGAACGAGAAGCCGGCGCCGCTGGCCTTGACGATGTCGGCGAATTCGACGAAGAGGTGTTTGCCGGTCGGGTCCGTGTTGGCGCTGACGTTGGTGTTGTCGAGCGCCGGCTTGATCGGATGCATCAGCACCACGGGCGTCTGGTCCTGGACCCAGAAGTATTCGGTCTTGCTGTAGCGCAGCACCTTGATGGCGGCCAGGGCGTTTTTCTGCGCCTCGGCCTGGGTCATGCCGCCTTTTTCGGCCAGGCCGTGATAGTAGGCGACGACCCCGTGCGCGGTTTCGACAGCCTGGCGCACATTGTTTTCGCGTTCCTCCAGGATGAGGCGCCTTTCGGATACCAGGAACAGGGCGGTCAGCATCGCGATGCCGACGATGCTGCTGATGATCAGGGTGGCGAGCTTCCTGGCGATGCTCATCGATTCAAGAAAGGGAATACTCATGGCAACATCCTTTACGTGCAGTCTGCGAGAGCGGCATCGGTGCCGCGCTCCGTGATGCTGTTGGAAAGCCACCGGGGCTGGCTGGCGACAGAAAGCGATTGCGCCGGCATCGCTGCGGGCTTGCCGGTGTGCCTTGCGCGGGTGAGCGCGGCCAGCCGCCGGCGGCTTGACGGCAAAGCGGCATCGGCGCCGCTGTCAGGCCGGAAATGACATATCGATGAAAAAGATTACTTTATAGAAACTGGAGAGTCAATGACTGGATGCCGGTGGCGGCGGAAATCGCTGCGGTCCGCCTGAAAAGCAACAGGCCGGCGCGCGCCCAAAATGGATATCTGGAAATAATGTGTCATTGCGCAGTCACCCGGAGGTCACTTTGTCGTAACATTAGGGCAATATTATCTTTTATGCTTGTCCGATAGATTGTGATCCAGATGATTTTCCAGGAAAGACATGCTCATGTTGTACTACACGCCAAGACCCCGTTCGATGCCGCTGGCTGCGCGCATCCTGTTTGCCGCGCTGATGGGCGCCAGCCTGGTCGCCTGCGGCAACGACGACCCGGCCCCGTCCACGCCGGTAGCGCACAATCCCGCGCCCGCGCCTGGCGCCGCCGACCCTTCGCGCGCCTGCAGCGCCAAGTCCGCCAGCATGCGCTGCGCCCCATGAGCGCGGATTTCCCCCGCGTCACCCGATAGGCTTTACCGACCATGACGATCACACCCAACAGCAGACGCGCGTTCTTGCGCAAGGCCGCCCGCATCGGCGGCAGCGCTGCGGCGCTCTCCATGTTTCCGCCCGCGATAGGCAGGGCCCTCGCGGTCGCGGCCAACAACCGCACCGGCACCATCAGGGATGTCGAGCACATCGTCATCCTGATGCAGGAAAACCGTTCCTTCGACCATTATTTCGGCACCCTGAAAGGGGTGCGCGGTTTCGGCGACCGTTTCCCGATCCCGCTGCCGGCATCGGCCGCGATGGGCAAGCACCGGGTCTGGTACCAGCTCAACGACAGCGTGGCGGCGGCGCCGCGCGTGATCGCGCCCTTCCACTTAAATACCCAGCAAAGCTTCAATGCGATGCGGGTGGCCGGCACGCCGCACAGCTGGCCGAACGCGCAGTACGCGTGGAACCACGGCATCCTGGCCAACTGGCCGGCGCACAAGCAAAACCATTCGATGGGGTACTACAAGGAAGCCGATATTCCTTTCCAGTTCGCGCTGGCCAACGCGTTTACGATTTGCGACGCCTATCACAGCGCGTTCCAGGGTGGCACCAATCCGAACCGCGTGTTTGCCTGGACCGGCGCCAATGACCCGCTCAAGCAGGGTAACGGCCCGGTGATCGGCAACAGCTACGACAGCGTCGAGCACGATCCCAGCGGCGGCTACGCCTGGATCACTTATCCGGAGCGGCTGCAGGCGGCCGGCATACGCTGGCAGGTGTACCAGAACATGGCCGACAACTTCACCGACAATCCGCTGGCCGGCTTCAGGCGCTTCCGCGATGCCTTCGCCAACGTGCCCGGCTCCGATCCGCAGTTGCGCGAACGGGGCATGAGCACGCGCGACCTGGACCAGCTGAAACTCGACGTGCAGGCCGACAAGCTGCCGCAAGTGTCGTTCATCGTTGCCACCGCCGAAGGCTCGGAGCATCCCGGGCCATCGAGCCCGGCGCAGGGCGCCGAGTACACGGCGGCCGTGCTGGACGCACTGACCTCGAACACCGAGGTCTGGAGCAAGACCGTGCTGTTGCTGATGTTCGACGAAAACGATGGCTTTTTCGATCACGTGCCGCCGCCTGCCGCGCCATCGTACGTGCAATGGCACAGCGATGCGAGGCAAGCCGTGCTCGCTGGCGCTTCCACCGTCAGCACCGTGGGCGAATACCACGAGTTCGCCACCACCGAAACGATGGAAGCGCCCGCGCTCATGCACCGCCCCTACGGCCTGGGTCCGCGCGTGCCGATGTATGTGATTTCGCCGTGGAGCAAGGGTGGCTGGGTCAACTCACAAGTGTTTGACCACACTTCCGTGATCCGCTTCATCGAAACGCGCTTCGGCGTGATGGAACCGAGCATCACCCCGTGGCGCCGGGCCGTTTGCGGCGACCTGATGAGTGCATTCAACTTCAAGGATCCGGACGGCGCGGCTTTTTCCAGCGTCTTGCCGGACACCAAGGCCCTGGCCGCGCGCGCGCGCGCGCTGGGCGCCACCACCACCCCGGACTTGCCGCCCTTGCCGGAACTGCCGACCCAGGCGACGGGAACGCGGCCATCGCGCGCCTTGCCGTACGAGCTGCACGTGAGTGCGCGCGTGCATCCCGACACGGTGGACGTCGAGCTGCTGTTTTCCAACACGGGCGCAGCGGCGGCGGTATTCCATGTGTACGACCAGAACCAGTTACAGACTCCGCCACGGCGCTACACGGTGGAAGCGAACAAGGACTTGAACGGGGTGTGGGCGCTGGGCGACCAGCAGGGCAGGTACGACCTGTGGGTGCTGGGACCGAACGGCTTTCACCGCCACTTCAGCGGCAGCGCCTCGCGCCAGGGGCCGCAGCCGGAAATCCAGGTGTGCTACGACATTGCCAACGGCGGCGTGTCGGCCACATTGCGCAACAATGGCAGCGTGGCGGCCACCTTCGTGCTCAAGGCCAACGCCTATCTCGACGCGCCGGCCTGGAGCGTCACGGTGGCGGCCGGTGCGCTGTCGGAGCAAGCCTGGCCGCTGTGCGATTGCGGCAACTGGTACGACTTCAGCGTGCGCGTGACGGAACTGCCCGGCTACGTGCGGCGCTTTGCCGGGCGCGTGGAAACGGGCAAGGATTCGGTCAGCGACCCGGCCATGGGCGGGCTGGCGCTGGCCGGCGATTAATCCAGGACGCGGCGGCGCTTACGGCGCCGCCGAGAACGAATCGTGCGATGGGAACTTGGCTTTCATCCATTCGCGGTTCAGTTGCAGGGCCGTGACGAGGTCCTGCGGCAGCGTGTCGAGAATCTCCGGGTCGTCGCTGGGGGTATCGGCCAGCAGGCTGGCCAGGTGGATGATGCCGCCGAGCTTGCTGAACGGATGGGCCTCCAGCGGGTCCGACGAGCATGCCAGCGCGCGCACGATGGTCTCGGGGAAGTTCCAGCGCCGCCCCAGCTCGGCCGTGATTTCACCTTCGCAAAAACCCAGCAAACGCTGTTCGCGCTCCCAGCGCCCGCCGGGCAGGTGCGGCTGCTGTTCGATTTCCGCGAACGCGGTCGGTTCGGCCTGGTAGATCAGCAGTTCGCCCAGGCGCACCATCATCCCCGCCAGCCAGGCATCCTGGCCATCGCTGCCAAGGCTGCCCGAGAGCCACTTGGCATAGCCGGCGCACGCCATGCTGCTTTTCCAGAATTCATCGCTGTCCAGGCCCGGCAAGTCGGGGAAGGTTTCGGCGAAGCAGGCCGCCAGCGCCAGGGTGCGCACGTGCGACATGCCGGTCATGGCGATGGCGTCGTCGAGCGAATTGACGCCGCGCGAGACGCCGAAGCGGGCGCTGTTGGCCAGGCGCATCAGCTTGGCGGTGAGCGCCGGATCGCGCGCGATGATGGAACTGATCAACTTGGCCGAGGCATCTTCATCATCGAGCGTCTTGATGAGGGAATGGGCCACTTCGGAGATCACCGGGAGTTTGACGTTCTGAAAAAATGCGGAGAGTTCGGACATAGTGCTTCCTTTGATGGTCAGTCGCGGCGTGGTGAACGGGGAGGCAAACGGAACAGCTTGGACAGGACAAGGGCGGCGCCGCCGGGGTGGGCCAGGCGCGTCGATGGGTGAACGGCGGTGCGGACATGGGCAGGCATGCTTCGGTTTCCCCAGCTTGCGTTGATGAATCAGTCTACTATGAGTAATGCCCCACACAAACAAAATCCGCAGCGTGGCGGACCGGCCCGAAGCGCCCCCAGCTGCTTGCGCGGCCATGCGCGCGCGCCGGATGTGCAATCCCGCTAGGGACTATTGCATCCACGCTGCATGAAAGTTTCGCGACGGTGCTCAAACGCATCATGCAAAGGTGTTGTTTTAGCGCTGTAAAAGGCTAAACTGATGCCTTACGACATTGATTTTAGTCAATGCTTGGCGAGAGTCGCAGAGCAAGATGAACAAGGCTTTGGTACCGGACAACCACCCAAGGAGCAGACGCCATGAATCATTGGACAAGGGCCGCCGCCTGTGCGCTCGCGGCAATCGGACTGACCGGATGCGGGGGCGCCGCGCATGCGCCGGACACCCGCTTGCGCCTGACGGTGCTCTCCAGCGCGCCCCGCTATGTGTCGGGCGGCGACGCCCGCATCGCTGTCGCGGTGGCCGGCGACGCGCATGGCAAGCTGCTCTTCCGGCTCAATGGCCAGCGCATCGATCCCCCCATGACGGCCGCCGGCACGCGCGTGGAAGGCGTGGTGTCCGGCCTGGCCGATGGCGACAATGTGCTCGAGGTGACGTACATGAATGACAGCGGGCGGGCGGTATCCGATTCGCTGGTGCTGACCAACCACCCGGTGACGGGACCGATGTTTACCGGTCCGCAGCAGCAGCCGTTCGTGTGCCGCACCCAGGAATCGGGCCTGGGCCAGCCGCTGGTGGATAACCAGGACGGCATCGGCCATCCGGTGTTCGATGCGCCGGGCGTCGATGCGCCGAGCACGCGTGTGCCGGGCGTCGATGCGCCCGGCACACGCGTGCTCGGGTACAGCCGGTACTGCGCCATCAAGCCGCAGATCCACTACTTTTACCACACCGGCGAGAGCTTCAAGCCGTTTGACGCCGCCACCGGCTACGCCAAGCCGCCGGCCGACCTGAAAACGATCACCCTCAACGGCGCCAGCGTGCCGTTCGTGGTGCGGGTCGAAGCCGGCACCATCAACCGCTTCGCGTACACCATCGCCATGCTGGCGCCATTTGCCGGGCGCGCCGGTGCGGCGCCGCAGTTCGATACCGCGGCCTGGAACCGCAAGCTGGTGTACTGGCTGCGCGGCGGCGTGGGTGTCGGCCACCAGCAGGGCACGGCGATCTGGTTCAGCAGCGGCCTGCGCGGCATCGAGCGCCAGATCATTTCCCGGGTACTGGCGCAGGGGTATGCGGTGGCTAATTCGTCCGGAAATGAAGCGGGCGTGCATTACAACATGCGCCTGGCGGAAGAAACGGCCATGATGACCAAGGAACGCTTCATCGAGGCGGTCGGCCAGCCGGCCTTCACGATCGGCATCGGCGGCTCGGGCGGGGCGGTGCAGCAGTATCTGTTTGCGCAAAACCGGCCGGGATTGCTGGACGCCGGCATTCCGGTGCAATCGTATCCGGACATGGTCACCCAAACGATTCCGGTGGCCGACTGCCCGCTGCTGGAGCAGTATTTCAGCGACGAGGTGGCGCTCGATCCCGCCTCGCCGTGGAAGACCTGGAGCCGGCGCGCCCTGATCGAGGGCAGCAATGCCAGCGATACGGTGGTCAATCCCATCAACGACAAGCCGGGATCGACCGAGTGCATCAATGGCTGGCAGGGCGCGGTGCCGACCGTGGTCAATCCGGTCTACAAAGACCCACGCTACGAGCTGGTGGCCCAGAATTACGGGTATCCGCCGGATGTCTTCGCCAAGGTCAAATGGACCCACTGGAACGACCTGGCCCATATCTACGGCACCGACAGCCATGGCTTCGCGCCCAATTCGATCGACAACGTCGGCGTGCAGTACGGGCTTGGCGCGCTGCTGGCGGGGCGGATCGGCAAGGATGAATTCTTGCGCGTCAATGCCTGCGTCGGCAGCTGGAAAGCGCCGTCGCAGTTCGTCATGTGGGATAGCGCCGCCGACCCGTTCGACGCGCGCAACATGCAGCGCAGCGCCACCTGCCGCGACCCGGGCGGCCTGCCCGCGCCCCGCCGCGCGGGCGAGCTGTCGGCCATGCACGCGGCCTACACGTCCGGGCATGTGTTCACCGGGCAGCGGCTGGGCATTCCGATGATCGATGTGCGGCCCTACCTGGAACCGGTGCTCAATATGCACAACGCGCGCCAGGCTTTTTCGGTGCGCGCGCGCCTGCTGGACGCCAACCGCGCGGCGGCAAACAAGCAGGTGATCTGGTTTACCACGCCCGCGGCGGACCAGCCGGCGCACGTCATCGATGCGCTGGGGGTGCTGGACCGCTACCTGAGCACGGGCAGCGCGCCCGCCCAATTTGCGGACGCCTGTTTTGATGCCAGCGGCGCCGTGATCGCAGCCGGCGCATCGGTCTGGGACGGCATCCTGAACCAGCAGCCGAAAGGCGCCTGCAGCGCCGCCTTTCCCGTGTACGCCAGTCCGCGCATGGTGGCCGGCGACGCGCTCAAGGGCGATATCTTCAAGTGCAAGCTGAAACCGGTGGCGGCGGCGCTCAGGGACGGCACTTATCCGGAGGCCGCCCGCTTCAGCGCGCGCGACAAGGAATGGCTGGAGCGGATTTTTCCGCAAGGCGTATGCGATTATCGCTTCGGCGACCAGGGCCGCCCGGCGCGCTGGTGACAGCGCAGCCGCGCGCGGCGCGGCGCGGCGCCGGCTTACCTGGCCTCGGGCGCTTCGCCCTGTGCTTCCGGCATCGGCTCGGCGGGCGCCGCCAGCACCTGGGTCCAGTAGACGCGCGGGCTGTCGCCCGCGTGGTTGACGGCGTAGCCGGCGCCCATGTCGGTAAATTGCGCATCCATCAGATTGGCGCAATGGCCGGGGCTGGTGAGCCATCCGGCGACCGCGTCCGCGGCCGACTCTTGCCCGACCGCGATGTTTTCGCCGATGCGGCGCCAGCGGTAGCCGGCTTCGAGCGCGCGTTCGTCCACCATGCGGCCATCCTTGCCCGCGTGGCTCAAATAGCGTTGCCTGGCCATGTTGCCGCTGTGGCCCAGCGCCGCGCTTGCCAATTCCTCGTTCCAGGCCAGCGGCGGCGCGGCCTCGAACGGCTGCGCGCCGCAGTTGCGGGCGCTGGCGCGGGCCTGGTTGACCGCGTCCAGGATGCGCTGTCCGGCTTCGCGCGGCGGCGGCAGGCGCGAGGCGGCCGAGGGCGGGGCCGGCTGGGCCAGCACGATCAGCCAGCTGTCGCCGGTGCGCCTGGCGCCGATCTCGGAAAATTGCGTGCTCAGCAGCGTCTTGCAATAGCTGCGTTCGATGCTGGCCATGACGCGCACGGGATCGGACACACCCGCCACAAAGATCGCGTCGGCGTGCGCCACCGGATAGCCGGCGCGCGCGAGGGCCGGGGCCAGCAGGGTCCCCGTTCCGATCTGCACCTTGGACAAGGCCGGATGGGGCGCCAGCGGCGCGACCGGCCCCATGCTGCGGCCCTGGCAGGCATGCGGCGCGGCGCGGTACGCGTTGATCAAGCCGATGAGCGCGGTGCGCGGCTGGGCGCTCGCCGGCAGTGCGGCCAGGAGCAGGCTGGCGGCCAGCCAGCGCAGCCGGCTGCGGATGGCGCCGTGTGGCGGGACGGTGTGGGGAACGAGGATGGTCATGGGGGCGATTCTAACAGCGGCCGCCGGACAGGTCGATTGCGTCAATTCCCGGGCATCGGGGCCGGCATTTTTGCTATGCTATCGCTTTTCCAGCGGCCGGCGCCATTGCCCGGTCCGGCGAACCTCATTTACGGAGTAGTGCATATGGCCTCGTTACAAGAGCAGTTTTTGAAAGCCGGCCTGGTCGACAAAAACAAGGTCAAACAGGCCAACCAGGACAAGAGCAAGCAGAAGAAGGTCGAGCGCCGCACCGGCACCGAGACTGTCGATGAAGCGCGCCTGGCCGCCCTCGAAACCCAGCGCAAGAACGCCGAGCGGGCGCGCGAACTCAATGCCCAGCGCGACGCGGCGGCGAACGAAAAAGCGATCGGCGCGCAGATCACCCAGATGGTGCAGAAGAATCGCCAGAGCAAGGGCAATGGCGATATCGCGTACAACTTCACGCACAACAACAAGATCGAGCGTTTCTACGTATCGGCGGCGGTCCAGGCGCACCTGGTGGCCGGTCGCCTGGTGATCATTCGCCAGGGCGATTCGACCGAGCTGGTACCGCGCGTGATTGCCGATAAAATCGCCGAGCGCGATGCCTCGATCGTGGTGCGCGTGAATAAAACCAGTACCGAAGTCGATGCGGACGATCCGTACGCGGCGTTCCAGATTCCCGATGACCTGATGTGGTAACGGGCATCCGCCTGCCGCTCAGGGCGCGCGGACAGGTCCCGCGCGTTCCGAAAAGCGGGCGCGGTACTGCAGCGGGTTGACGCCGAAATTGCGGAGAAAAACCCGGCGCAGCGTTTGTTCTTCGGCGTAGCCAATCTTGATGCAAATGGCTTTCAGGGGCAGGGTGCTCGATTCCAGCGCCCGGCAGGCCGCTTCCATGCGGATCGCCTCGACGGTCTTGGCCGGCGTGCGGCCCACCGTGGCGGTGTAGACGCGCACGAAGGTGCGCAGCGACATGTCGCCATTTGCGCCAGCCGGGCCACGCCGAGGTCTTGGTCGATGTGGCCGGCGATCCAGGAATGCAGGCTGGCGAAATTGCCGTCGTCGCGCGCTTGGGTGGCCAGCGGCACGCTGAATTGCGATTGTCCGCCGGCGCGCTTGATGAACATCACCAGCTGGCGCGCGGTCTGGATGGCGATCTGGTGGCCGTGGTCCGCTTCGATCAGCGCCAGGCTCATGTCGATGCCGGCGGTGACGCCGGCCGAGGTCCAGAGCGCGCCATCCTGGATGAACAGGGCATCCGCATCGACCCGCACTTGCGGGTGGCGCTGCTGGAGGCGCTCGGCCCAGGCCCAGTGGGTTGCCACGCGGCGCCCGTCCAATTGGCCGGTGGCGGCCAGCACGAAAGCGCCGCTGCATACCGAGCACACGCGCCGCGCGCCGGCTGCGTGGCGGGCGATCCAGTCCACCAGGTCGGGGCAGACGGTGAATTCCTCGCCCTTGCAGCCGCCCGCGACGATCAGCGTATCGATATCCGTTCCGTCCAGCGTTGCCAGGGCTCGCGTGTCGACCGCCAGCCCGGCGCTGGACATGACGCTGCCGCCGCCGACGGAAGCGACGACGGTGTCATACGGCAGCGTCGCGCCGGCGGCCTGGCCAAGCCGGTTGGCGGTGGCGAAGGCTTGCAGCGGACCGGCCAGGTCGAGCAAGTTCATGTCTTCGTAGGCGAGAAAGACAATGCGCCGCGTTGTCGAACCAGGCATGCGGTTTCCTTATGTAAGCCAATGCCGAAAACGCATTATCGCGCCTGGCGTGGATACTCCGCTTCCAGCACGACGAAACGGGCGGCGGCCACGCCATAGCGGGCGCTGATGTCGTCGAGCGCCTTGTCGAGCACCCGGGCGGACGGGGTGGCGTCGAATTCGGGCAGTACCCAGTCAAGCTGCTTGCCCTGGCCGGCGACCATGTCGGGAACCAGCATCAAGCCGTTGCGGGTCCTGAGCGGCGCGTCGGACTGCGCCAGCGCATGGACGCGCGCGCGCAGGGTGGCGGTGTAGGCGTCGGCGCTGAGCGAGAGCGCCAGTTCGTCCACGCCGGGGGCCACGGGAATGCCGATATCCTGGCTGGGACGCAGAAAATACGAGGTGACGGCCGTCACGCGGTCGCCGAAGGTGATGCGAAACGCGTCGCTATCGTGCGCGCTGCCCCAGTCGCCAACGCCGAGCTGCGTGGCCAGGACCTGCGCGCGTTCGGTGCCGCCAATGGCTTCGACCAGGGCCAGGGAGGCTGGAATGGCCGCGCTGATGCCGGCACTCGATACGATTTTTCCATCGGCGACGTAGCGCGCGTTTTTCACCCAGACCGTGTCCGGATAGCTGGCCATGCGCGCCTGGTGGGTGCTCCAGTGGCCGGTCGCGCGGTGGCCGCGCGTCAGGCCGGCCCTGGCCAGCTCGATCGAACCATTGCAGATGCTGACCATGGTCGCGCCTTTTGCCGCCTGGGCGCCGACCCAGGCCAGCAGGGTCGGGTCATTGTTCTTGGCCATGGCGGGAACGACGACATAATCGGCACCGTCGGGATAGCGCTGGTCGAACTGGGCGACGGTATTGTCCGGATTGATTTTCAACGGAGGCAGGTACAGCGGTCCGGCTTGGGTGGCCACGCTGACCACCTCGGCGACGCCGGATCGGGCCAGTACGCCATAGGGGAGCACGAAGTCGGACATCACCGTGCCGCTGTTTTCGCCAACGACTGCGATGACGGGGCGGGTGCGCCCGAAGCGCGGCGCGTAGGCATCGATTTTTTCGCCGGGCCGGCCGCTGGCCACGGCCGGCGCCACGACAGGCGCGCCCTCCTGGGCGATCGATGGCCCCGTCAGGGCGAGGGAGGCAAGTGCAATAAGCACGAGGCGGGTGAATCCAGTCATGATTGAAACTCCTGTCAGGCCATCAAATAGTCGCGGGACGCCGGCGCAAACGTCGAGGCCACGGGTACCAGGGCTATCTTACGAGGAGGTGGTTTTGGCGTAAATGACAAAATACAGTCAATTTACGCCACGGTGCCGCCGGCCGGCCGGGAATATCGGCGCCGGAAACAGCAACGCCAACCTGCATGGGTTGGCGTTGTACTTGACGCGAAGGCGCTCAAGACCATCCCCGCCGCAGCGGGGAGTGGAGGGATATTACTTGGCTGCCGGGGCCGGGGCCGCTGCTGGCGTGGCGACCGGCGCTGCTGCTGGCGCTGGCGCGCTGGCGGTTTTTTCCGCTGGCATGGCTACTTTCGCTGCCTTGGCGCGGGCCTTGGCGGACTTCTTGTGGGTTTTTACTTCGGTCTTGGTGGTGGTGACTTCTTCCTTGGCACCGGGAGTGACCGTGGTTTCCTTGGTGTCGGTCTTGACCACGTGCGCATCCTTGGTATCGGTCTTCACGACCTTGGTTTCCTTGGATTCGGTTTTAACGACAGGCGCTTCGGTTTTCGCGGCTGGCGCAGCCGGGGCGGCCGGAGCAGGAGCTTGAGCGAAAGCAGCGGTAGCGAACAGGCCGGTGATCAGGGTAGCGATAGTTTTTTTCATGATGTGGTTTCCTTGGAATTGGTATAAACGGTTTATTTTGTTTGTATGAAGCGTCTTGCTTACTTGCTTGCCTGCGCAGCCGGTTTGGCGGCTTCGACGGCGGTCTTGATATCCTGTGCTGGTGCTTTGACTTCGGCTTTGGTTTCAACCTTTACTTCAGCCTTCGCTACCGGTGTTGCTGGTGCCGTAGCCGGTGTCGGGGACTGCGCGAATGCGGCGCTGGCGAACAATCCGACGGTCAGGGTAGCGATTACTTTTTTCATGGTCAGTCCTTTTTCTGGGTTGAGGTTCGGTGCACATTTGCCGTGTCACTGAGCTGAAAACGCCGCCCGCAACCGTTGAGTTGACGGCCTTTACACGTGCTTACAACTTGCTGTATTTGCTTACAACCAGGCCAGCTGACGCCGAATCGGTCGTGGCAGGCGATTGTGCCGCCACCGGGGGTGTCCGCCCGGGATCAGGGTGGCGAGAGAGTAGACTCCCGCTATCTGAAACTCCAACGAAGGGACCTTCATGAACATTCGCTTGATGGGACTCGTCGCTGCACTGGCAGCCAGCTTGAGTGCCGGGGCGTGTGCGCGCACGAACCTGAGCAGCGTGTACACCGACATCGCCGGCAAGGCCTGCAAGAAATCGGTTGACGACAAAACCAGTGGCGCCTACACATTGACATGCCCCGGCGTGGGCGATTACCGCCTGCGTATCCTGGACGACGATGGGCGAAATTCGATCGATGTCGTGAGCCCGGATGCGCGGATCGTCGCGCTCAATTACTGGGATGTCGTCACCCAGGGGTTTTCCACGCTAGGGAACAAGGCCGAGTGGCGGGTTGCCAGGATCGGTGAAAAGACTTTTCCGGTGGCATTGATCGTGCGCCTGACGCTGATGGATCAAAGCGATCCGGAGCGCCCGAAGCGGCGCCCGGTCCTGGTGGTGGCGCAGATCGGCAAGCACACGGCGTGTGTCGTGAAGGTGGTCGATGCGACCTCGGGCGCCGCCAATGCGGCGGCCAGGGCCGCCGCCGATGGCCAGGCGCAAGCCTGCCTGAAGTCCGTTGCGCGCTGATTAGCTCGCCGGCATGCTCATGACGCATGGCCGCTGTGGCGCATGATGGCGGCGTGCCACAGCGGTTCGCCCGCAGGGGGCATTCCGGCCAGCTTGAGCAGCGAATCGATGTAGTCGGCGTAGCCAGGGTCGGCCAGTTCCTTGACCAGGGGCAGGTTCAGCAGGGCAAACGCGGCATGCCAGCCATCGCCTTCCTGGCCCGGCTGGCGCAGCGCCAGTGCCGGATTGAACTGGTAGCGCCCGGTCGACAAGCGTTTGAACAGGCGCCGGTTGTACGCATAGTCGCGGCTGACCTCGTTGCGCGCCAGGACGCCCGAGATAAAGGCGCGCTTGCCGCGTTCCGGCGCCAGCACCGTGGATGGCCATTTTTCGTAGGCCGCCAGCAGCATGCCGGCGTCGAAGCTGCCGCGGTCGCCGGCATCGGCCCGGCCAAAGCAGGACTTGAACAGCACCCACATGGTTTGAAACAGCAGGTACTCGGATTGACGGCGGTCGATGCGCGCCAGGCGCTCACCGGCCATGACGTCGATGCAGGGTGGCGCCACCAGCTGGTAGACGGCGCCGAACGGACCGCTGGCGTAGGCCGGCTCGCGCAGGGCGGTGGCCATGGCCCAGTGCAGCGCGTTGCGGCCCAGGTGGTCGGTGGCGGACAGGTCGGCACCGCGCGCCAGCAAGGCCTCGATGAGGGGCAGGTTGCCGGCCGCCGCCGCCGCCATCAGGGGCGTCTGGTTCATCGGCGTGCGATGCTCGACGCCATGCTTGTCGCACAGCCGCAGCACATCCTTGATGTTGCGCGCGAAATAGGGCATGTAGTGGCGCCGCCCGAGCGTGGCGCCGAGCTTGCGGAAGTGGTACGCCTGCCCGTAGCCGGCACAGCGCGCCAGCACGTCGGCCAGGACCGATTCGTCGAAACAGGCGGCATACTCGTACAGATGGCCCTTGTGCTTGCTGCCGGCGGCGTGCTCGCGGAAGACCTTGGACAGGCTCTCGCGCAACCTGGCCTCGTCGAACACCGGCCAGGGTACCGGGGTGCTCTTGAGGATCAGGCGCTCGATTGCGTCGGCTTGCTCCTGCTTGCCCTGCAAGGCCAGCTTGCGCGCCTCCTTTTGCCAGTCTTCCAGGCTGGACGCGGGCGTATCGTGCTTGGGCGCCGCGCCCGTCTGCGCGATATCGAGCAGGCGCAACAGCGGATGCGCGGGGTCCGATTCGACCAGGTAAACATGGCGCACCGCGCGGGTCAAGGCCACGTACAGGGCATTGACATAGAACTTGTAGATTTCGAGCGACTTGTCGGACTTGTCCCTGGCACGGCTGTACTGCAGATCGTCGCCGGCGATGTCGGCCGCGCCGATGCCGTCGGCGATCTCGCCAAACCTGGCGCGGTGGTCGGAGATGAAGCGGAACAGCACGATGCTGTCGTATTCCAGGCCCTTGGCTTCGTGGACCGAAAAGATCAGCGGCGTGTCGAAGTGCTTTTTCGCTTCCTCCTTGTCTTCGTCGCGCAGCACCAGCAGCGCACAGCGGGTGGAGCGGCGCGTTTGCGCGTTCAGCTCGCGCCGCGCGCTGTCGCTGTCGGCCAGCAGGCTGACGGCGCCCGCTTCCTGGTTGACGGCGTCGACCAGGAAATTGCTCTCGCGATCGATCGAGCCGAAGCGCCGGTGCTTGATTTTCAGCAGCGTGTTGGCCACCCGCGTGACCTGGGTGCCATTCCTGAAATTGGCGCGCAACACCTGCAACTGCTGGCGCTCGGCCAGTTCGGGGTCGCGCCAGAACAGGGATTTGACTTTGCTCCAGGAGAAAAAATTCGGGTGCACGATCTGGTTCGCGTCGCCGCACAGCAGGAACTGGCCCGGCTTCCTGAGCGCCTGCAGCACCAGCGCCAGTTGCGCCACGGTCAGGTCCTGTACCTCGTCGACCACCACGAAGTCGTAGCGCGCCTGCACCTCGGGGCGCCAGTCATGCGCCACCAGGTTCAGGTCGAACAGTTGTGCCTGTTTTAGCCACGCGCGGTAGCGCTCGAACAAATCGTAGACGGTGTCGCGCTCGTCCGCGCCGAAGATCGACTGGCGCGTGCCGAGCGCGCGGTATTGCTCGCGCGTGAGTACGCCAGCGGCATCGGCGATGAGCACGCCGCGGATTTCCTCGAATGCCTGATGGGCGTCGATGCCCTTGCATTGCTGGCGCATGCGCGCGAACCAGGCGGAAAAGTCGCGCCAGGTGGCCTCGCGGCCGGGAGGGACCCGCACCGACTCGAGAAATTCGCGGTAGGACAGGAAGGTCGCTTCCTGGCCCGCCGGTTCGAATCCATCGGCGTAATACAGGTCGCGCGCGGACTGCGCCAGGTAGGCCGAATGGGTCACGTACAGGACGTCGCCCTGGGCCTGTTTCATTTTTTCGAGCGTCAGCGCGGTCTTGCCGCTGCCGGCGCTGCCGACGATGACCAGGGGCGCGTTTTGCACATACACGGCCTGCTGCGCATCGTCGAACGACATCACCTTGTCGAGCCAGTGCAGCTGGCGCCGTTGCGGATGCAGGTAGGGGATGGGCGCCGCCTGCGTGATGGCCTCGGCCGCGTCGACTGCGGGAATACTGTTCTCGTCGATGCGGGCCCCGCGCATGAAGCGCGACTTGGCGTAGTCGTGCCCCTCGATCACTTCCAGCAGCAGCGCGTAGACTTGGCCGCGGTAGCGGATGGTAGAGAACAGCAGGCGGTCGGCGTAGTCGAGCTTGGCGCGATAGATCTTGGCGTGGGTCAGATTGGCCAGTTTCTTGACGTCGACCGCACGAAAATCGTCGCGTTCGATGGCTTGCCGCACCTTGTCGTAGTGGGCTTTGTTGCGGGGCGGGCAAAAGTTGCTGTATTCGAGGATGTGCATGGGGATGGCGCGCTCGTGGCGTTTTTTTCAGTGGCTATATATATCTTAGCGAGACGAGCCACTGTGAGGCGCGGAAATGAACGCGTTGGCGCAGGGGCAGGGGCCGGCAAAGGGGGGCGCATGGCGCAGGCCGGCCGGCGGCGCCTGGCGCCGGTGTGGCTGTTGCGTGATGTAGCGTACGGACCAGACCGGTTTTTCAGGGCATTCTGGACCCATCGACATCACACAACATTAACAGGAGCAAGATCATGGGTAAATATGTCATTGGATGGATGCTGGGCGTGCCAACCGTCGTGCTGGTGGTGCTGTATTTCCTTTTTAACTGAGGCAGGGCGCCCGGCCCGAAAGCCGGAGCGGGCGCGGCGCGCCCGTGCCGCTGCGGATGAAAGGCCACCCTCGGGTGGCTTTTTTTTGCCTCGACGACGGGCGCGAGCGCGCCCGTCGTGAACCAAATCGTCCGGCACGGGTCTGATGCAGGGAGTGCCCCGCTTGCGGCGCCCGCTTGCGGCGCCCGCTTGCGGCGCCCGCTTGCGGCGATAATAGCGGCTCTTTTCCTCTAACCGACATTCCCCATGCAGATCCCATACTTCGACCAGGCCGACATTCATGACAATATAGACGACGCAACTTGCGAGCGCGGCAGCGACTATTTCAGGCGCGGGAAAGTGCATGCCTGCCACGTCAGCGGCGAGGAGATCGAGGGTGTGGTCGGCGGCAGCGGCCGCTACGTGTATGAGCAAACGGTGTATGTGAGCGACGATGGCGGGGTGATGATCGACGGCAGTTGCACTTGCCCCATGGAATACAATTGCAAGCATGTGGTCGCCGTGCTGTATGCCTACCTTGAGCAGCAGGCGGTCCAGGTCCCCTCCGGCGCCGCCCTTCCGTACGCCAGCTCGGCCTGGCTCGACCGGCTGGTCCAGGCTAGCAGCTTGCCGCAGTGCGAGGCGGCCTCGCAGCTGGTCTTTGTATTCGTTCCCGGCAAGCAGGGCGAGCTTGAGCTGGTGGTGTGCCGCTCGCGTCCGCGCCCGAACGGCGGCTACACCAGCGCCACCGCGATCAGCCATTGCTACGAGCTGGCGGTCGACGCTTCCGGCGCGCGCCAGCGGGCCCTGGTGCGCCTGTTCCTGGCCCTGCGTCCCGATGGCGACAGCTACGGCACGGTGGCGCAGCCGCGCGAGGCGCTGGGCGCGCAGTTGCTCTCTCAATTGCTGGACGAGGGCCTGCTGCTGCAGGCCGGCTCGCGCAAGGAACTCAAAGGCAAGATGCGGCCGCTGGTACGCGGTGAACGCCGCGCCGCCGCGCTGGCCTGGCGCCCCGAGAACAGTGTCATGCGCCTGGTATGGGAAGCCGAAGGCGGCGCCATCGGCACGATTCTCCCGACCGATCCGCCGATGTATCTCCACGACGGGAAGCTGGGCGAACTCGACATGCCGGCCGCGCTGCGCGCGCTGCCCGCCGCGACCTTGCTGGACATGGTAAAGCAGGCGCCCCAGGTCGAGGCGGTGCAAGCGGTCCGCCTCGCCGCCGAGATGCAAGCCTTGCAGCTGGACCGCCTGATGCCGCTCCCGCCGGCCATGGGATTGACGGTGCGCGACGATATCCGCCCAACCCCCTATCTTTTGCTGGGCAGCATGGAACAGAGTATCCACGGCGGCCGTGAATCGGCCTGGCACGATTACGCCGTACTGGCCTTCGACTACGATGGCAAGCGCGCCTCGGTCGATGCCAGCCAGGTGCTGATGCGCACCACGGCCAGCGGCAGCGAGCGGATCGAGCGCGACCTGGGCGCCGAGGCGCTCGCCCATGCCACCCTGGAAGGCTACGGCTTCCAGAGCAGCAGCGCGCCGGCGCTGGAGCGTTTCTTAGGAGCCCTGGAACTGCCCGGCAGCGACGCCTGGCTGGCCTTCGGGCGCACTGGCTTGCCGGCCCTGCGCGCGCAAGGCTGGCTGCTGGACCTGGCGCCCAGCTTCCGCTTCGACGTGCGCCAGATCGACGACTGGTACGCCGACGTCGAGCAGGGCGGCGAAGGCAACGCCTGGTTCGAGCTGGAACTGGGGATTGTGGTCGACGGCGAGCGCGTTCCCCTGCTGCCGATCCTGTTGCAACTGATCCGCGGCGCGCCCGCGCAGTTCGATGCACAGGCGATGGCGGCCCATGCCGACAGCGAGGTCTTGATGGCGCGCCTGCCCGGCGGCGGCCGCGTGGGCCTGCCCTGGAGCCGCATCCGGCCGATCCTGGCTACCCTGGGCGAGCTGTATTTTCTCGAACGCATCGGCAATGCCATCCGCCTGCCCAGCCTGGACGCGGCCCGCCTGGCCGAGCTCGAGGCCAGCGCCCGGCTGCGCTGGATGGGCGGCGAGACGCTGCGCTCCCTCGGCCGGCGCCTGGCGGGATTTGGCGGCGTGCAGGCGGTGGCGCCGCCGCGCGGCCTGCAAGCGACGCTGCGTAATTACCAGCAAGAAGGCCTGGCGTGGATGCAGTTTCTGCGCGAATACGGCCTGGCGGGCATTTTGGCCGACGACATGGGCCTGGGCAAGACCATCCAGACTTTGTCCCACATCCTGCTGGAAAAGGAAGCGGGGCGGCTGGACCGCCCGGCCCTGGTGGTGGCGCCTACCAGCCTGATGGGCAACTGGCAGGAGGAAGCGGCGCGCTTCGCGCCGAGCCTGCGCGTGCTGCTGCTGCATGGCGCCGAGCGCGCCGGGCGCTTCGGCGCGATGGGCAGCCACGACCTGGTGCTGACCACCTATGCGCTGCTGGCGCGCGACGAAGCGGCGTTGCTGGGACAGGAGTTCCACTTGCTGATCCTGGACGAATCGCAATACATCAAGAACCACCGCTCCAAGGCGGCCGGGACCGCCACCCTGCTGCGCGCGCGCCATCGTCTTTGCCTGACCGGTACGCCGCTGCAAAACCACCTGGGCGAACTGTGGTCGCAATTTCATTTCTTGCTGCCCGGCTTGCTGGGCGACGAAAAGCAATTCAACAGCGACTTCCGCAAGCCCGTGGAGCGCGACGGCGATGCCGGGCGCAACGCCTTCCTGACGCGCCGCATCAAGCCATTCCTGCTGCGCCGCACCAAGGACCATGTGGCCAAGGAATTGCCGGCCAAGACGGAAATGCTGAGGGAAGTCACCCTGGACGGCGCCCAGCGCGACCTGTACGAGACGGTGCGCCTGGCGATGGACAAGAAGGTGCGCGCGGCAATTGCCAGCAAGGGCGTGGCGCGCAGCCAGATCATCATCCTGGAAGCCTTGCTCAAGCTGCGCCAGGTGTGCTGCGATCCGCGCCTGGTGAGCTTGTCCGGCGGGCGCAAGAGCGGCGCGCAGTCGGCCAAGCTGGTGGAGCTGACCGTCATGCTGGAAGAGTTGCTGGACGAGGGCCGCAAGATCCTGGTGTTTTCGCAATTTACCAGCATGCTGGCGCTGATCGAGGACGAGCTGCGCGCGCGCAAGATCGACTATGCCTTGCTGACGGGCGACACCAAGGACCGCAGCGCCCAGGTGGCGGCGTTCCAGAGCGGTGCGGTGCCGGTCTTCCTGATCAGCTTGAAGGCGGGTGGCGTGGGCCTGAACCTGACGGCGGCCGACACCGTAATCCATTACGATCCCTGGTGGAACCCGGCGGTGGAGAACCAGGCGACCGACCGCGCCTGGCGCATCGGCCAGGACAAGCCGGTCTTCGTCTACAAGCTCATCGCCAAGGCCACGCTCGAGGAAAAAATCCAGGAGATGCAGCAAAGGAAGGCTGCGCTGGCCAGCGCGGTGCTCAGCGGCGGCGACACCCAGGGCTTGCAGATCACCCAGGACGACCTGCAGGCCATCTTTGCGCCCTTGAGCGTAGAGGCGCCGGTCCGCTGAGACCTGCGCTCAGTCGCGCTCCAGCGGATTGGCGAGGCTGCGCTGGCGCCACTTCAGGCTCACGTTCAGTTCGGACACGTGGCGCGGCGCCCAGGTCCGGCCGGCGCCGAGCGCGACCGACAGATTGCGCGACAGCCTGAACTCGCCCGTGGCGCGGGCGCCGAGGCGGCGCAAGGTGGCGCCGGCGATGAATTTTTCGGCTTGCAGCTCCAGCTGGGCCGACCATTGCGCTCCCTGGCGCGTGGCTGCCGCGTGCGGTGCGCCGGCCACGCCCGCATGGCGGGGGCGTGCTCGCGTCGATTCTGTATCGCTTATGCAAATGACGCGTGGAGAAAAGGATTGCTATTCGCCGTCGTCTTGATCGAGATCGAGTTGTCCAGGGATTTCAATTTCGGTTTCCAGATCGCCAACGGCGCGAAAGATGTTGGCGAAGTTGTACCTCCACTGCAGCGCAAAGCTCATCCCAATTTTTCCGTCGAGCGCACCTGTTTTTAAACGGTGCCATTCGGCGCCGCTTGGCGCACGAGCAGCGTCTTTCAATACTTCAAGGACCCAGTTCTCGGCGGCTTCAAGTACGCCAACGTAGAGCGGCTGGACCTGCTGTATTTTCTCCAACGCTTGGCGGTCAGTATCAGGCAACAAAAGGACGCCAGTCTTTTCTCGCTTCTTGTTTTGTCGCTCAAACTCTTTAATACCCGATGAAATAAGGTCTTTGAGCTGCTCCTCGTTGTCCAAGTCTTCAACCAGCTTTAACAGTTGCGTAGCCCTCCAATCGCTTTGATTCACATACGCCAAGAAACGGAAGAGGCGTTGCAGGCGTTGCTCATCGTCCGCCAATAGCCATTCGCGGTGTTTAAACGCCAGTCGGCATAATTTGAAGTCGGCAATTTCCGTCTTCTTAAGATATTTCCAATCAGTAATCTGTAGCGTGAGCCGGCTCTTTTTCTTGGCTTCTTGATAGTCGGTAAGCAGGACCAGAGCATCAAATTCGCTGCCATGAAGGCGCTCATAAGCTGTGAAGAATGGTTCGCTAGTACAGAAATTCTTCGAGGGAGACTTGATTCCAAGGTCCAGGTCAGGGAGATCCACGCCGCGCGCCGGGTTAATCTTGAGCGGCGCAATATCGTGGCCTAAGTCGACTTTGATTTTTTGCTCTAAAACGGCTACGAAAACCATTTCCAAAATGCTCCCAACCGTCTTGCCATCAAAGTTTGGCAATCGTCCATCATTTTTCAGTCCTGCGAACCAATGCGGCAACTTCCCGCCACGCCCCAGGCGTGTAATGGTTGGCTCCAGTTCATCCAATCCGATACCGGAGAGGCCGTCATTCAACGATCCCATGATTTCGTCCAAATGTTCGATTGTCAGGGCCTTCAATTGGTCCTTAGACAGCATATTCAAAAATCTCCCGTTGCCTGTCAGTTGTGAGAATCTGCGCGAACGGTATTCCTTCGTCAAATAGCCGGTCAAGAACCCACTCGACCATTTGAGGCGGAACTGCGTTACCGATTAATTCATATTGATTGTAGATCGACGCAACCTTACAGTGATTGTCCGGGAAGCCCTGGATGCGAGCGTACTCTACATTCGTAAGGCGGCGATAACTGTCGCCAATTTTGTACCGTTCATAGTGCCTACTGGTTGACGCAGTGAGCGTCGGGGCCACACCTTTTGTTCCGAAAATCGTGTAACCCATCCGTGCACCGCCAGCCTGATTGCTCAGGATTTCAACACCTTGTACGAATTTTTCGATGACCGTATTCTGTCCAAGTCGGGATAGCGTCGATTCCGTAAAATCGAATTCTGCCGCAACTTCACTTTCCAAAATGGTCTGAAGTTTGATAACCGGCATGGCATCGGAAAACGAAGGTATGGTAACACCGCAGAAATGGCCATCGTGTGCTACACCCCATGTGGGAAATGATTTTCCATGATCCGTAATTTTCGGCCAGTTAGCGAAATCCGATAGGAGCGATGACGCACCTCTAGGCAGAAACCCTATTTCGCTTTTCGACAGCAATCGAACCTGTCCTGAAGGATTGCCATTCGCCTGAACTCCAGTGATAAAAATCCGCTGGCGATTCTGAGATAGGCCATGGTTCATTGCATTTAGCAGCCGCCACTCGATCGCATAGCCGAGAGAAGATAGTTTATCGATAATTGTTGCAAAATGCTCTCCATTTTCCATTGACAAAAGGCGCTTAACATTCTCTAGTACGAAATATCTTGGTCGAGTGACCGTCAGCACCTCCACAATTTTCTCAAAGAGAGTGCCTCGCGGGTCACGGATACCATTTTTTTTCCCTGCGCTGCTAAAGGGCTGACATGGAAAGCCAGCAGTCAATAAATCGTGTGGCGGTATCTCACCGAGATAGTCACTGATATCACCGATGCGAAGCTCGCCGGCACCAAACGCGTCCATATAGACTTTGCATGCAGTAGGTTTGATATCGTTCGCGAAAACTGTCTTGATGCCTTTAGAATCGCAAGCCAGACGGAATCCTCCGATCCCTGCGAATAGCTCGATCGCTTTAAGTTGTTTCTTCGCCATGTTCCTGATGTCGCAAAATGTTCTGAGATAACTAACGTTTTGTATTGTATGAATGCAATGTTTAGAGGGCTAGAGACCGCTCGGTTTATGTAGGACAGTCAAGTTAGACGTAAGTTCGGCTATTTGTCTGAGCGGACCAGAATGATTGCACGAAAAATAGGGTGGTGGTGGTTTCAGTTTAAGAATCTTTCAGCGCGACAGCGGCAGGGAAGTGCAGTGCCGAGAAGTAGCGAGTCGAGTGTCGTTTTTTGCTCCTATCAGACAGCAAAAGGCCTGAATCGGCGGAGGCACAGCGTGAGTGAGGTACTGATGGCTGTCGGTTGGACGACTCATTTGATGTTGCGGAGTGAACGTCGCTGTCCTGCCCCGCGCCGGAAATGGACCGGACACGAGGACCGTCAATCCCACAAGCGACAACGCTCACTTACATGAGTGGGCGTTGCGTGAACGATGTTCCCGGTGGCCCGGGGCGGAATCGAACCACCGACACAAGGATTTTCAAACCTCTGCTCTACCGACTGGGCTACCGAGCCCAGCGCAGGATTATAAGGCATTTGTTGATTCCCCCGGACACGATGGCCGCGCGGCTCATATTGGGCGCTGAAAGCGGTGGGCCGCTCAGTCGCGCTCCAGCGGATGGGCGAGGCTGCGCTGGCGCCACTTCAGGCTCACGTTCAGTTCGGACACGTGGCGCGGCGCCCAGGTCCGGCCGGCGCCGAGCGCAAGCGACAGATTGCGCGACAGCCTGAACTCCCCAGTGGCGCGGGCGCCGAGGCGGCGCAAGGTGGCGCCGGCGATGAATTTTTCGGCTTGCAGCTCCAGCTGGGCCGACCATTGCGCTCCCTGGCGCGTGGCTGCCGCGTGCAGCGCGCCGGCCACGCCGGCATGGTGGGGCAGGCCGGCGCCGGCTTCCACGCGGGCGCCGGGCAGCAGCGAGAACACCGTGTCGCCGCCCAGCCGCCAGGCCATGCCGGAATGGTAGGCCACGCTGCTCGCCATGTGATCGCGCTCAAGGTAGGACTCGCTGCGGGTGGCCAGTTGCAGGCGCCAGGCGCGTGGCTGGAACAGGGTCGAGGAAGGAATCGCCGACTGCGCCACCAGCCAGTCGATGCGGCGCAGGCGGGCATGCTGGCCGTGCACGTGCAGTTCCGGATTGAGCACGGTGATCTCGGCGTGCGGTTCGTAGCCGGGCAGGGGATTGGTCAGGGTGTGCTGGAAGGCCGCGTACTCCAGGCTGACGCTGCGCTGCCCGGCGCGCTGGCGTGCCCCGATGGCCATCAGGCCGCCATCGTGGCCGTCTTCCGGCGTTGCGGGCCCGGCCCGGCTGGCGAGCGGCTCGGGAGCGTCGAGCTCCAGGCGCGCCCTGGTGATCGCGCCGAGGATATCCTTGCGCGTGGCGCGCTCGCCTTCGTCGCGGTCGATCAGGACGGACGCGTATTCATACGCCAGTTGCAGCGCGCCCGCGCGCCGCGCCGATGGCAGCGCGGCGATCTGGTCGATGCCGGCCTGGCCGAGCGCGATCCGGTGCGCGGCGGCGGCGTCCTGCGCCGTCACCTGGGTTTCAAAATCGCGCACGCGCTTGGGGGCCGATGGCCATACCCGGTGCGCGCCGAGCATGCCGGCAGCGCGCAGGGCGCGGATGGTGTCGACCGGCACCGTCACCATGCCGAAACGCTTGAGCAGTCCGGCATGCGGGCGCGCCACGTCGATCAGGGTGAGTGTGCGATAAGCGCAGTTTTCATGCAGGAAGGCGTAGTCGAAGGCGCCGTCCTTGATTTCCCAGGTATGCAGGAGAACGCGCCGCACTTCGGCGGGCGTGAGCGCGAGTTCGTACTCGTGAATGTCGCGGCCTTCGCTCTCGGTATACGTGCGCAGGCGGCGGTAGAAGGGCAGCTCGTCGGCCACGCCGGGGAAGCCGCCGAACAGGCCCTTGAACACGAACGCCAGCGCACTGTCGCGCGCCTCGGTGCGGGCCGCGTAGTTGATTGTGGGACTGAGCAGTTCACTGTTGGAGTGCTGGTAAAGCTTGAGAAAGGTGTGGCCGAAGGTGGACGAGGGGTTTTCCAGATAACCGGAGGCGAAGTTGATGCTGATGCGCTGGCCGGCAAAGCCCGCCAGCCATTGCGACAACTGCGGGCATCGTTCGATGGCAGCGTCGGCGCCGTCGTCTCCCAGCCGCATGCGCAGCCATTCGTAACGTGCCGGGAAGCGGCAGGCGAAATCCTGGCGCTGGGCGGGCGCGTGGAGCGCCGCCACCGCGGCCAGCAGCTCGGCGGCGGGCGAGCTCTTGCCTTCGGGGGACAGGAAAAACTGCGGACGATCGGCCTGGCTGCGCTTGCTGCCGCCGCTGTGCGCGCGGTAGTGCAGCAGTGCCAGCCAGGCGGGGTCACTGGCGATCTGTTGATCGGCGACCTGGCGCGCATCGTCTTCCAGTGAAGCGGCGGTCGCCGGGGCTGGGTGGCTGGCGCACACGCCCAGGAAGGCGCCGGCCAGGACGCGGCGCAGCGGGTTCATTCTTTGGGGACGGCGCAGGTGCGGCCGCTGTCGTATTGCTGCGCAAGGCGCTCGGCGAACAGGCGCGTATCGCTGGCGCTGGCCAGCGTCTGGCGCAGCCACGCGAGTTTGAGCGCGCCATCGGCGCAGTGCGGGAAATAGGCGGCGAGGGTTTGCAGATACGGTCCCTGCTTGCGGATCAGATCGGCGCCAATGCGGCGGTGGGAAAACAGGGCGAAGTCGCGCAGGACGCGGGCGTCGGCGGAGAGAAGCGCCGGGCTTGACGCGGCAGGGCCGGCGTCAGCAGCGAACTGGGCGCAGCCGCAGGAGGGCGCGGACGCCCCCGTCTGCAGCCCGGTCAGGGCAAGGGCGGCCAGTGTGCTCATGGCGCCCATGTGGCTTACCTGGCGACCGGTTGCAGGTCGATCATGTATTCGCCGGGATCGTATTCGCGCGCGGCGCCGGTCGAGGTATCGATCGAGGTGCTCAGTGGGCTGGTCAGGAGGATGTTGCCCCACATCCATGGGTTCATCTTGGTGGTCAGCGCCACTTCGGTGGGTGCGAAGCCGGCTTTTTCAACAAACAGGGCGCCATGCTTGCGCGACAGGGTGACCGTCAGCGGGGTGACGCCGACGGGGACCTTGTTGGTCACGCTTTCGTTGCCCTGGCTATCGGTGGTCTTTACCGCGGTGTAGACGGTGGCGCCCACGGGATTGCTGGATACTTTGACTTGCTGGGTGGTGCCGGAGTGCATGCTGGCGCAGCCGCTCAGGGCAAGCGCGGCGGCAACCATCATGAACTTCAGGGGAAAACGGGTCATCGTGGATCTTTCGGACTATCTGGACTGGGGATAAGGAGCTTGGCGAGCGTGTTATTTATCACCAAGAAATATTTCCCGAAGGATGCCATAGCGACCACAAGTATCAAAGAGGGAGAGCGTGTATTTCCGCGCCTCCGTCGCTTTTGCACATCGCGCTGTGGCGTGCTCGCGCAGCGGCGCACAAATCGAATGCGCCGCGCGATTTTGTGCCCCGCAGGTACACTGCTTTTATCGAAAACAGCTGTCGAGGCCAGGATGCGCATGATGGATTTGAGTTCGTGGCAAGGGGCGATGAGCACCGTCGTCGGCTTGGCCATATTCACCTTGCTCGGGGTGGGCATCCGCATGCTCATGATGCAAACCATTCAGCAACGGCGCGAGCGCATGAACCGCCAGATCAACGAACGGCTCAAAACGCTGATTTCCGCTTATCGGACCTTGGGCGGGTCGTTTACCGGGCAACTGACGGTCGATCCGACGCACTTGCGCGATTTGCGCGCCGGCGCGCCATCCGGTGCGGACGACAGCGGTGCGCCAGATGGGACATCGAGTTCGGACCGAACGCGCCGCATCCGCGACGCCGTCGAAGCCGCGCTGGCGGATATCCTGCTGCTCGGTACGGAAGAGCACTGCCGGCTGGCGGGACAGGCGGCAGGCGACCTGGCAGCCGGGCGTCCGATCCACACGGCTGAGCTGGTTATCTCCCTGCGCAGCTTCATTCGCGCGGCCCTCGATCTGGCACCGATACCGGGCGATGTGATGATTCCGCTGCAAGGACCGACGCGCGCGCAGGGCAGCGCTGGCCATGGCAAGGGCGACGCTGGCAGGCCCGGGAATAAAGGGGGCGGCGGCGATATGGGGGGTGGCATGGGAATGGAGATCGCGCCCGGCACGGGGCGCAAGGATGGCGACCTGCCTGCTTGATACGGATTGCGAGCGGGATGTTCAGCGCCGCCGCCTGGCCCTCGTCGTACGGGGACGCGGCGCGATGAGCGCGATCGGTGACAATGCCAACCGAGGGCGGCGTTCCGCTTCTTTTCCGTTTCTTACATCGTGCGCTTGCGGAAGCTGAACAGCTCCGTGAGAAAAAATGCCCACGGTATGCAGAACATGGCGGGTATCAGCGCCATGCCTGCGGGAACGCCAGATCCGGCTTTCAACACGATGGCAAGCACCAGCACAATGGCCGCGATAATGACGGACACGGTGCCAACATAGCCAAGCACTTGAGTCAGGCCGGCATACGACGCCGGTACGCGCTCCCCGCGAGCGTAACAAAGCCATATGCGCCGCGCCACAAGGGCAAGCATCACGAGAAACAGCAGCCAGGTCACGATGCTCGGCAGGAAGTACGCAAGTGCGCCGGGGATGAGCGAGCTGAACGGCGAGAAGAGCCCAAACAGTTGCGCGCCAGGAGGTGAAATTCCAGCCAGTTGCAGCAAGGCTAAAACGGGGCCGACAGTATAGGAAGGGACGAGGAGCCCGAAGCATAGCCAGTATGAAAAAGTGCGCATGGTATTGAAGCCTCAGGTGATGGCAAGCGTTTCAGCGGGCAGGCGGCCGCAAACGGCCGCCGCGGGCAGTATACCTGCCCGATGGGACGCAGCCTGCTTCCTGGTTGCCGGCGGCCCGAACAACAGGTGATTGACGGCGCGCCGATACCCCCGGCGTCACGAATCTCAGCGCCGATAAAATGGCACTGCCCAAAAACAAGAACGGAGGCTGCTACAGCCATCGCGATGCTGACTGGAAACAATAAAGCGGATCGGGCAGGCATCCTGGCGCATTCCCCGCTGTCTGGCCCCACGCACTCGTGAGCAGGTCTCAAGCTGCCCGGCAATATTTGCCGGGCGGACCGCTTAAAGACGCGAAGCAACTCTTTGGCGTAAACCCGACACAAGCGGGCCGAAACTGAGGTCAGGCTTGTAAGGGTTTTGACAATATGCCAAATGTGCTGGATACTTAATTTGGTGGAAACGCTTCCATTACCATCGTTGTTGATGACGACTTCGGCTGGAAGCGGTGGTAGCCCGCACGTACAACCCCAACTATAACTTTGGAGACTTTCAACATGAAGATGAAGACGATTAACGTCTTGCTGGCATCATTATTGACTGCAGGCACCATCGCAGGATGTGGCGACAACACAGCGCACGAGGGCCCCGACGCCGCGAGTGCCAAAGGCACCATGGCTGGCACCAGGTCCGCCATCGGCAGTGCCAGCGCCGCCATCTGCATGCTACAGGCTGAAAATTATTCCAACGCGTTTGACACCACTGCGGGCAATACAGGTAACCAATACCGCACCGATAACGTCGATATTGAAGCGACCAGCGATACCGGCGGCGGTTTTAACGTTGGCTGGACTGCCAACGGCGAATGGTTGGCACACAACAACGTCACCTTCCCTACCAGCGGCGCCTATACCATCGCGTACCGTGTTGCGGCCCCTTCCGCAGGCGGCGTGATGTCGGCCGACCTTAACGGAGGCACGATCCCGCTGGGCAACACGGCGGTTCCCGCAACGGGCGGCTGGCAGAGCTGGACCACGGTGCAGCGCACGATTAACGTGAATGCCGGTACGTACAACCTCGGCACCTTCATCAGCAGCGCGGGCTTTAACCTGAACTGGATCAGTATCGCCGGCGCAAGTTGCGGCAGCACCCCACCACCTGGCGACTGGACGCTGGCCTGGGCGGATGAGTTCAACGGCACCTCATTGGACACCGCGAAGTGGAACATCGAGGTCAACGGAGATGGCGGCGGCAACAACGAGCTGCAGTACTACACCGCACGTCCGGAGAACATCCGTGTCACCGGCGGCGAACTGGTGATCGAGGCGCGCAAGGAAGCCTATATGGGCAAGCAGTACACCTCGGGCCGTATTACCACCCAGAACAAGGCCAGCTGGCAGTACGGCCGGATCGAAGCGCGCATGAAAATCCCGACCGGCAAAGGCACGTGGCCGGCTTTCTGGATGCTGGGTAATTCGATCACCAGTGCGGGCTGGCCCGCAAGTGGTGAAATCGACATCATGGAGCACATCAATTCTGAAGCGGTCACCCATGGCACCATCCACTGGTCGGATCAGAACAACGCGTATGCCAATTATGGCGGCCCATCGGGCAACCTGGACTTCTCGCAGTACCACGTGTATGCCGTGGAGTGGGATGCCTCGGCGATCCGCTGGTATGTGGACGGTAGCAAGTTCCACGAAGTCAATATCGCAGGCGGCATCAACGGTACCTCGGAGTTCCATGCGCCGTACTTCCTCCTGTTTAACCTGGCCGTCGGCGGCAACTGGCCTGGCAGCCCGGATGGATCCACCGCATTCCCGAACCGGATGCAGGTGGACTACGTTCGCGTCTATCGCAAGTAATCCGGCGCTCCAGTTTCAACGCAAATCGGCCGACATGAAGCTGCCCACATTTCCAAAGGTGCTGGCGTCCTTGGAATGATCCCTGTGCTTGCTTGCCAGACCCGACGTGGGCTCTTGAACGCTTGCCATGTTGTCAGTGCTGACGCAATCCGACAGTGCCGGGCGGGGCAGGGGGGATCGGCCGGAGCCGCGGGCTAGGGATACTGGAAACAAAAACGCCACCCGAAGGTGGCGTTTTATTTATTCTTGGTGGCCCGGGGCGGAATTGAAGCACCGACACAAGGATTTTCAATCCTCTGATCCCGCCCCGCCGCGACCGCCTTGGCGGCATACATCCTCTCATCCGCGTGGGACATGAGGGCCTGCCGATTGTCGCCATGCTCGGGATAATGCGCAATGCCGATGCTGACGGAAACCTGCAGCTGGATGCCTTCGCCAAGGTCGACCGGCGCCGCCAGCGCCAGATGGATTTTATCCACGACCAGCCCCGCATTCGTGGACAGGGCGCTATTTTCCAGCAGGACGACGAATTCATCACCGCCCAGGCGCGCCAGCGTATCGGTGTCGCGCAGGCAGAAAGCGATGCGGCGCGCGACCTGCCGCAGCAACAGGTCGCCACATGCGTGGCCGTAGCTGTCGTTGACCAGTTTGAACCGGTTCAGGTCGATGAACAGCAAGGACAACCCCTCCTGCTGACGTCGAGCGCGGGCGAGGGCGGTGTCGAGCCGGTCGTAGAGCAGGCGCCGGTTCGGCAGGCGGGTGAGTTCGTCGTACATGGCCATGAAATGCATTTGCGCATGCAAGCGCTTGCGCTGGATGGCGGCGGCGAGCTGGTCCGCCACGAACAGCAGCAGGTCGCGGTCGTGGGCCATGTAGCTGGCGCCCTCGGTTCCCGTGCACAGTACGATAACGCCGACGATGCCCTCGGGAGTCTTCAGTGGCACCGCTAGTGCGCCGCCTGTCATGCTGTTCGTCGCTGCCTGCAACTGTGCCGGCAGTGCTTCACCGCTCCCGGACTGCAGCAGCAGCGGCGCTGCGCGTCGAACCACTTCCTCGCACAGCACGCGCGTCAAGGACGCATTGGACGGCATGCCGCCGTCGACGTAGTAGGCAAAGTCCAAGTGCTGGCCGGCCGTGTCGAGCAGGGCCACGCCAAAACCGGAGGCGGGCAGCAGGTCGCCGATGATCGCGTGGCTGCGCTGAAACAGGTCCACCAAGTCGTCGCTTGCCTGCGCCGCCTCGGAAATGGCGTAGAGCACCGCCTGCAGCGCCTGGGCCTGCTTCAGGAGCGTTACATCGCGCGCGACCGCCATGCGCAACTGATCAGGCTCGGACCAGCGCGCCGACCACATGATATGGGCGATGCTCCCGTCCTTGCGCAGGTAGCGGTTTTCGAAATGGGTATGGGATTCGCCGTTCATGATGTTGCGCGCCGTAGCCAGCGTGCGCTCACGGTCGGCCGGCGCGACAAGATCGATCATGAGCTTGCCGATCATTTCCTGTTGGGTATAGCCGAAGATGCGTTCGCAGGCGGCGCTGACAAACACGAAACGTCCGCCGGCGTCGACCATGCAGACAGCGTCAAGCAGCAAGTCAATGAAGTTGGCCACGGGGGCGGCGACGATATTTTTCATGTTTCATTTTAACGGACATTTGACGGGAGCAAGGAATCGGGGCCATAGCGGTAAAAGTGGACACGTCGAAAACCCGCCGCCACCCTGGCATGGCGGAATACGTCAACGTCGCCGCCCTGGCGGCCGCGGTCGATCGCGGGGTGCTGCATCCTCGAGCGGGGGTTGTTTTCAAAGGCGCTCATTAAAAAGGCCGGCTGCGAGTACGACGCGCTCCCCTTGTACTACAGGCAGAATGCAAAAATTATGACGGTAGGGAATTGAGGCGCCTGAGCTATCCATCAGAGATGCCCAACCTCGATGCGATCGACCGGCGTTATCGACGTTCAAGGAAAGGCAAGGCATTGATTGTTTAACATGCAACGTGTGACGGACATCTCACCAGTTTCAAGCGCTGGTTGAGGGGATGGTGCAGCATGTGAAAAGCCGGAGATGGAGGGGACACAAGGACTTTTCGTTTGTTCTTGGTGGCCCGGGGCGGAATCGAACCACCGACACAAGGATTTTCAAGAATGCGGTCGTAGTCCGGCCTAGTCGGCTCATCAGCTGTCTTGGATGGGCCTAAAGTAACCAATAATACTCTCTGGGTTTCTCACGCAAATTTGCACATGATTCTTCTTCTCGATGCGCGCACCTGGGTAGATCGGACCGCCTTCCCAAAAGGCTCCGCGCACAGTATCGTACGATTGCAGCGGCGTTGTGCCAGGGTTTTCGTCTTGCCAGTCATCGGATTGAGTAAGCGCTCGGAGTTCATGCACCATGTTAATGACTGCACAGTCCAACTTGCGGTCCCACAATTCCTTGCCATCACCGTTTTTCGGCAGAAATTCCTCGCCGCCGCGCTCAGTCAGCAGCGCGTCATAGCCGGCTTCGAGGTAGCCAAGGCCCTTCGCATCGAGTAAATTCAGGCAAAGTCCCGGATCGATGATAGCGCCGACTACAGCCACCTTTTCGTTGCGGCCTTGCCATTTGAACTTTTCTTGGACGAACTGGTACGCCCGTAAGGGGCTGTATTCCCAAAAATAAATCCCATGACCGAGCCAGTCATAATCATTCTCGCTTGACGAGAGATGACCTTTACCAGACAAGATTTTCTCGGCCGTCTTCACGTCGGTGCCGTGGAAGCCGATAAGGAAACTTGGAAGCAGCTCGTAGCGTGATCCGTAGATCATCAGCTCTTATAGACTTTTTTCAGGTTACCGGAAGCCGTGGTGATTCCAGCCTTCACGACGACGCTTCGCAGTTGTTCTGGATGATTTTTGAGCGTGGCAATTACCGTTCGAAAGGTCGTCAGATCTTCGGTGGAAGACCGTTTCGCCTGGAATTGACCTGTATGGGATGACTTTAGCGTACTGTGCTTGGGCATGATGACCTCTCTGATGCGAACCATTGTAGCACCGCTGTTACCGCCGGTTCACCGTGATGCGAGGAAGTCAGGAGGCGCAACAAATTTATTGCTGTCCACCTTGACATGTGCGGTCGAGACCGGCAATAGACCGGATACGAGGACTGCGAAGCCCAGAAACGACAACGCCCACTTCTATGAGTGGGCATTGCGTGAACGATGTTCTTGGTGGCCCGGGGCGGAATCGAACCACCGACACAAGGATTTTCAATCCTCTGCTCTACCGACTGAGCTACCAGGCCAAGTACATCTACAACATTTGCCCGCTGAGGGGCAACTTCAATAAACAAAAACGCCACCCACAGGCGGCGAAAATGCATTCTTGGTGGCCCGGGGCGGAATCGAACCACCGACACAAGGATTTTCAATCCTCTGCTCTACCGACTGAGCTACCAGGCCAAGAGGCATGATTATAGACACCCGGTCCGCGCTTTGCAAGTCCGACCGACAACTTTCTCGACAAATCCTCTGACCGGGCCGAAAACTGTCTTGTTGCCAGCCGCTATAATGCTCTATATGACTAGTCCAAATTCTTCTTCCGCGCGCCATCAGAGCGCGGTGTGTATCGTTGGCAACGGCGCCATCGCCAAGACCGCCGCCCTCGGCTTCGCCCAGGCCGGTCACAGCGTCACCGTGCTGGTCCCGCCATCGGCTTCAATCACCCCGGCCGCCACCGGCGAACCAGCCTGGGATGTGCGCGTCTACGCGCTTAACCACACCGCCCACGGACTGCTGTCCTCGCTCAAGGTCTGGGGTGCGCTCGACATGGACCGGGTGGCCGCGGTCGACACCATGGCCGTCAATGGCGATGGCGCGCGCCCGGGCGACCTGGCGTTCGATGCCTTCGGCGCCCACGTCGGCGCGCTGGCCTGGATCGTCGAAGACCGCAACCTGAACCAGGCGCTGGACGCCGCGCTCAGGTTCGCCGCCAACGTCACCATCGTCCAGGGCCGCGCCGTGAGCCTGGCGCTGGAAGCCGACGGCGCCAGCGTGCGCCTCGACGACGGCAGCGCCATCGCCAGCGCCCTGGTGGTGGGCGCCGACGGCGGCCAGTCGTGGGTGCGCGGCCAGTGCGATATCGGCGTCGATTACCGCGCCTACCACCAGCGCGCGGTGGTGGCCAATTTTTCCTGCGACAAGCCGCACCACGGCGTGGCGCACCAGTGGTTCACCGGCGAAGAGGGCATCGTGGCGCTGCTGCCGCTGCCCGGCAAGCGCGTCTCGCTGGTCTGGTCCGCGCCCGATGCGCTGGCCGACACCCTGATGAATGAAAGCCTGGGCGAACTGGCCGTGCGCCTGGCCGTGCTGGCCGGCGACAAGCTGGGCGAACTCAAGCCGCTGCAACCGGAGGCGGTCAAGGACTTGCCGCTGGCGCTGATCCGCCCGCACGCCATCGTCGCGCCGCGCGTGGCGCTGGTGGGCGACGCCGCCCACGTGGTCCATCCGCTGGCCGGGCACGGCATGAACTTGGGCTTTGCCGATGTCGCCGGCCTGCTCAAGACCATCGCCGCGCGCGAGCCGCAGCGCGCCATCGGCGACGAGCGCGTGCTGGCGCGCTACGCCCGCGCGCGCAAGGAAGACATCCTGCTGATGCAGGTCGCCACGGACGGCCTGGCGCGCCTGTTCGGCACCAATCTGGAGCCCGTTCGCATCGCGCGCAATTTGGGATTAAACTTGCTGGATAAGTTGCCTGTTCTCAAGCGTCGACTGATGTCGCACGCCATGGGCAAGTAGCGCTGTTAATGAATCGGAGATCATCATGTTAAACAAAAAAATCGCGCTGCTCGTCCTGACGGGCTTGTTCGCCGGCGCCGCGGGCGCCAAGCCGAGCGTGGAAGAAACCATCCGCAAGCGCGTCGAGCCCAAGCTGGGCAAGGGCGTGAAAATCGAGTCGATCAAGAAGACGCCCTACAGCGGCCTGTACGAAATCCGCGCGCACGGCGACATCATCTACACCGACAAGCAGGGCGAGTTCCTGATCTTCGGCCAGGTGGTCAACACGAAAACGCAGCGCAACCTGACCAAGGAGCGCGTCGAACAGATCAACATGATCAAGTTCGCCGACCTGCCGTTCGAGCACGCGCTCAAGCTGGTCAAGGGCGACGGCAAGCGCATGATGGCCATCTTCGAGGACCCGAACTGCGGCTACTGCAAGCGCTTCCGCCAGACCACGCTCAAGGAAATCGACAACGTGACGGTGTACACCTTCATGTACAACATCCTGTCCGAGGATTCCTCGGTCAAGTCCAAGAACATCTGGTGCGCGCCCGACCGCAACAAGGCTTGGGATGACTGGATGTTGGACAACAAGGCTGCGCCGGCGGCCGCCGCCACCTGCGCCAGCCCGAACGAGAAGGTCTTCGAACTCGGTCGCAAGCTGCGCATCGAAGGCACGCCGGCGATCTTTTTCGCCGATGGCAGCCGCATTCCGGGCGCGATCGATACCAAGGGCCTGGAAGCCAAATTCACCAGCCTGGGCACTCCAGGCAAGCCGGCCAAGCCGGTGGCCGCGGTGGCGGCAGCGGCGCCCGCCGCCGTCGCGAAAAAATAAAGCAGAATAAAACAGCAGTCCAAAGCGCAGCACCACCAAGAGGGAGTTACAGATGGTTACTTTGAATATCAACGGCCGCGAGATGCAGGTCGATGCCGATCCTGCCACCCCCATCTTGTGGGCGTTGCGCGATAACCTGAACATGACGGGCACCAAATTCGGCTGCGGCGCAGCCTTGTGCGGCGCCTGCACGGTGCACCTGAACGGCGACGCGATCCGCTCCTGCATCACGCCGATTTCGGCCGCCGCCGGCCAAAAAATCACCACCATCGAAGCGATGGAGGCCGACCCGGTCGGCAAGGCCGTACAGGATGCCTGGGTGCGCCACGACGTGCCGCAATGCGGCTACTGCCAGAGCGGCCAGGTGATGAGCGCCACGGCCCTGCTGCGCACCAACAAGAAGCCGACCGACGCCGACATCGACGGCGCCATGAGCGGCAATATCTGCCGCTGCGGTACCTATCAACGCATCCGCGCAGCCATCAAGGATGCGGCCACCACGTTAGCCTGAGGAGAGCCGCATGCGTACAGAATGGATTAACCAGGCGGCGTTGACACGCCCGCTTGACGGCGGCATGTCGCGCCGCAGTTTCATGAAAGCCGGCGCGGTGGCCACCAGTGGCCTGGTGCTGGGCTTCTTCATGCCGGATGCGAACAAGTTTGCGCGCGCGGCCGATGCCGCCGCCAAGCCGGTGTACGCGCCCAACGCGTTCCTGCGCATCGCGCCGGACAACAGCGTCACGGTGATGGTCAACCGGCTCGAATTCGGCCAGGGCGTGCACACCGCGCTGCCGATGCTGATCGCCGAGGAACTCGACGCCGACTGGGCGCAGATGCGCGGCGAACTGGCGCCCGCCGGCGACGTCTTCAAGGACCCGGCGTTCGGCATGCAGATCACCGGCGGCTCGGGCACCATCGCGCACTCGTTCATGCAGTACCGCGAAATCGGCGCCAAGGCGCGCGCCATGCTGGTCGCCGCCGCCGCCGAACAGTGGAAGGTCAATCCTGCGCAGCTCAGCACCGCCAGCGGTTTTGTGATGCATCCGGACGGACGCAAAGCCAGCTACGGCTCGCTCGCGGATGCGGCCATGAAGCAGCCGATGCCGGCCACGGTGGTGCTCAAGGATGCCAAGGATTTCCGCTTCATCGGCAAACCGGTCAAGCGCCTCGACGCGCTGGCCAAGTCGAGCGGCAAGCAGCAGTTCGGGATCGACTTCACCCTGCTTGACGCCAAGGTGGCCGTGGTGGCGCGCCCGCCGGTGTTCGGCGCCAGGGTCGCCAAGCTGGACGCCGCCAAGGCGCGCGCGATCAAGGGCGTGATCGAGGTACTGGAAATCGCGCTTGACCGCGGTGGGCGTGGCGTGGCGGTGATCGCCGACGGCTACTGGCCCGCCAGGCAGGGCCGCGAGGCGCTGCTGATCGACTGGGATACCAGCGCGGTCGAGAAGGTCACGACCAGCAAGCAGATGGCCGAGTTCAAGGCGCTGGCCAAAAAGGCCGGTACTGTCGCCAGACAGGCGGACGTGAGCAAGCTGGCGGGCGCGCCGAAGAAAATTTCGGCCGTCTACGAGTTCCCGTACCTGGCGCACGCGCCGATGGAGCCGCTCAACTGCGTCATCGACCTCAAGGCCGACAGCTGCACCGTGTGGGCCGGTACCCAGATGCAGACGGTCGACCAGGCCGCCATCGCCGCCACCGCGGGGCTGAAGACCGGGCAGGTAACGCTCAACACCATGATGGCGGGCGGCGGCTTTGGCCGGCGCGCGGTGCCGACCTCGGACTACCTGGTCGAAGCGGTCAATGTCGCCAAGGCCTACAAGGCGGCCGGCAAGAGCGGTCCGTTGAAAGTGATCTGGAGCCGCGAAGACGACATCAAGGGCGGCTACTACCGTCCGTCGCACGTGCACCGCGCCGATATCGGCCTCGATGCCAAGGGCAATATCCTGGCCTGGGATCACGCCATCGTCGGCCAGTCGATCATCAGTGGCACGCCGTTCGAGCCGGCCATGATCAAGAATGGCGTCGATGCCACCATGGTCGAAGGCATGGGCGCGCCGTACGAGGTGCCCATGAAGCTGACCGTCCACAATGCCAAGGCCAACGTGCCGGTGCTGTGGTGGCGTTCCGTCGGCTCGACCCACACAGCCTTTGTGATGGAAACCCTGGTCGACGAAGCCGCGCACGTGGCCAAGATGGACCCGGTGGCCTACCGCAAAAAGCTGATGGGCGAGAAGCACACGCGCCACCTGGCCGCGCTCGACCTGGCGGTCGAAAAATCCGGCTACGGCAAGCGCAAGCTGGCCAAGGGCCGCGCATGGGGCGTGGCGCTGCACGAGTCGTTCGGCTCGGTGGTCGCGTATGTGGTCGAAGCGTCGGTCGTGAAGGGCGTACCCAAGCTGCATAAGGTCACCGCCGGCATCCACTGCAACCAGGTCGTCAATCCGCTCACGATCGAAGCGCAGGTGCAGGGCGCGGTGCTGATGGCGCTTGGTACCACCTTGCCGGGTGCGGCGATTACGCTCAAGGATGGCGTGGTCCAACAGCAGAACTTCAGCGACTACACCGTGGCGCGCATGACCGACATGCCGCAGGTGGACGTCTACACGGTGGCCTCCAGCGATGCGCCGACCGGCATGGGCGAACCTGGCCTGCCGCCGCTGGCGCCGGCGTTTGCCAATGCGCTGTTCACGCTGACGGGCAAGCGGCTGCGCAAGCTGCCGTTCGACCTGAAGGCGGCTTGACCGCGCATGCTGGAATGACCCCTGTCGGCATTTTGCTGGCCGCCGGCAGGGGGCGTCGTTTCGATCCGACTGGCGCAGCGAGCAAGCTGCTCCAGCCTTTGCCTGGCGGCGAGCTGCTGGTCGCCGCCAGCGCCCGTGTTCTGCTCTCCTCTGTCGACAAAGTGATCGCTGTGGTGCGGCCCGGCGACGGCGGCGTGGGCGACTGCCTGCGCGCGCTCGGCTGCATCGTCACGGTGTGTCCGGATGCCGACAGCGGCATGGCCGCCTCGCTGGTGCACGCGATCCGCCATTCGCTGCCCGAGGCCCCATCGTGGCTGATCGCGCTGGGCGACATGCCGCATGTCCGCCCCTCCACCATGCTGGCGCTGCGCGCCGCGCTGGAGCAGGGCGCGCCGATCGCGGTGCCGGTGCACGCCGGCCAGCGCGGCAACCCGGTCGGCTTTGGCCGCGTCCACCTCGACGCGCTGCTGGCGCTGCGGGGCGACCAGGGCGCACGCGCCATCCTCAATGCGCAACCGGTGAGTGTTGTCGCGGTCGACGATCCGGGCATTTTTTCGGACGTCGATACCGTCGCGGACCTGTTAAAAACAAGTACACTCGCGTAAGGTTGACAGCCTGCGCTGGTCCATCTCCACGAACTACCCACTGATCATGAAAAAACCGACATCCAAGAAGCCGGCGGCTATCAAGTACGCCATTGTTCCCAAAGACCTGGGCGCGCACCTGTTCGACGTGACCGTCAGCGTCGCTGCGCCGGCGCCGGATGGCCAGGTGTTTGCCCTTCCGGCGTGGATCCCGGGCAGCTACATGATCCGCGAATTTTCGCGCAATATCGTCCAGATCCGCGCCGAATCGAACGGCAAGCCGGTCGCGCTGACAAAGCTCGACAAGCATTCCTGGCAGGCCGCCCCGGTGGCCGGCGCGCTGACCGTGCAGTACGAAGTCTATGCCTGGGACCTGTCGGTGCGCGCCGCGCACCTGGACCAGACCCACGGCTTCTTCAACGGCACCAGCGTGTACCTGCGCGTGCTGGGGCAGGAACAAACTGCGCACGAAGTCGACATCCAGCGTCCGCCCGACGCCGCCGCCAAGACCTGGCGCGTGGCCACCTCGCTGCCCGAACTGGGCGCCAAGCGCTACGGCTTCGGCACCTACGTCGCCGGCGGCTACGATGAACTGATCGACCATCCGGTCGAAATGGGCGACTTCGCGCTGGCCACCTTCAAGGCGCACGGCATCGCGCACGACATCGTCGTTTCGGGGCGCGTGCCCAACCTGGACATGGCGCGCCTGCAGGCCGACCTGAAAGCCATCTGCGAAACCCAGATCGCCTTTTTCGAGCCGCGCACCCGGCGCGCGCCGATGGACCGCTACGTCTTTCTCACGCTGGCCGTGGGCGACGGCTACGGCGGCCTGGAACACCGCGCATCGACCGCGCTCATTTGTGCGCGCGCCGATTTGCCGAGCATCGCGGCACCGCGCACGGCCGACATCGGCGAAGGCTACCTCAAGTTTCTGGGCTTGTGCAGCCACGAGTATTTCCATACCTGGAACGTCAAGCGCATCAAGCCGGCCGCGTTTGCGCCGTACGACCTGCAGAACGAAACCTACACGCCGCTGCTTTGGCTGTTCGAGGGCTTCACCAGCTACTACGATGACCTGATGCTGGTCCGCAGCGGCATCATCGGCGAAGCGGCTTACCTCAAGCTGCTCGGCAAAGCCGTCAGCGGCGTGCTGCGCGGCAGCGGACGCACCAAGCAAAGCGTGGCCGATTCCAGTTTCGACGCCTGGGGCAAATACTACCGCCAGGACGAGAACGCGCCCAACGCCATCGTCAGCTACTACGGCAAAGGCTCGCTGATCGCGCTGGCCTTCGACCTGACCATCCGCGCCAAAACTGGGGGCAAGAAGTCGCTCGACGATGTGATGCTGGCGCTGTGGCAGCGCTACGGCCGCGATTTTTATCCGAGCGTGGGGCGCGGCGTGACCGAGGCCGAGGTCGAAGCGCTGTTCGACGAGATCAGCGGCCTGAAACTCAAGCCCCTGTTCGACAAATACGTGCGCGGCACGGCCGACCTGCCGCTGGCCAGGCTGTATGCGCCGTTCGGCGTCAAGATCGAGGACGCGCGCAAGAGCGCCAAACCGGCCTTCGACGTGGGCACCGGCCGCGATGGCGGCGACTGCAAACTGACCCAGGTGCACGAAGACGGCGCCGCCCATCAGGCCGGCCTGTCGGCGGGCGATATCCTGGTGGCGGTGGAGGGCTTGCGCGTGTCGGGCAACCCGTCCAATCTGGATGCGCTGCTGTCGCGCTACAAGGTGGGTGACACGGTCGCGGTGCATGCCTTCCGGCGCGATGAGCTGATGACGTTCAGCGTGCAGTTGCAGGGCGACCGGGTGCCGGATGTGAAATTGTCGCTGGTCGACGAGCGCAAAAAAGGCGCCGGACCGGCGCGGCCAAGCGCGGTGCGTTGACATGGCCGCGAGCGACATGCATGGAGAAAGCGACGAGTCGCTCGCTTTCGATGTGTACCGGACGATCGTCCTGGGCCGCTACATGCAGCATTGGGGCATGCCGGAGTACCGGCGCGTGATCCGGAAAAGCGCGGACCAATCGTTCTTTGAAATGTACACCTTCCCGTCGACGGATCCCATGCAGCCGTTCCGCATTGCGTCGGTCGGCCTGGCGACGCAAATCAAGCCCGATGGCGAACGCGAAGGCAAGGAATACTTCATGGTCCTGCCGGACGACATGGGTGGCGCCGAGCGCGACGAGGTGTTCAACTATGTCGCCGACATTGCCGTTCATCTGGTCAACAACGTGCGCCGGTCCTGCCACTTGCCGCGTTTGCTGGGGCCATCGCCGCTGGCGCCAGCCAGCTGGGGCGCCAAGGCCTTGCTCATCGCCGAGGCGACCGGCGAGAGCGAAGAGTTCAACATCGTCAGTATCGGCGATGGATTCGAGATGGAGATCGAGTGGCTGATTCCGCTGCGCGAGGCCGAATACAAGTTCATCCTGGAGAAGGGCATGGACCCGTTCGACGACCTGGTACAGGAGTCGGAGCAAAGCCTGGCCGACGTCAACCGCGAAGGGCTGGTCAGCTGAACGCGCGGCCCGGGCTTGGCGCCCGGGCGCTTGCACGGTGACGGGCGCGGCGTGCCCGTCACGGTTTATTGCGCGATAGCGTCTTCTTTATTGAGCGTCAGTTCGGCGCGCTGCTCGGGTGTTTTCTTGAGCAGGTCCGCGATGGCGGCGGCCTTGGCGGTTTCGTTCCCGGCCTTGTACTTGGCATGGATCAGGTCTGCTTCGGGCGATTTCTCGACAAAGCGGCCTTTCGACACCCATGTCGCGAAATCCGGATTCTCCACCGAGAAGCCCGCTGGCCCGCTGGTGCGGATCGGACGCAGCTGGAATCCCATGCCGTAAATGAAGCGCGCCACGACGTAGTAGCGTTTGCCCGCTTCCACGTTCGCATCCATCACATAATTGTGCGCACCGTAACCGGCCATGAAGCGGTGTGCGCCCGGCGTGACCAGATGGACCGACTTGCTGTGCGTGGGGAGCATGGACAGCAGGTCCATGTTGGTGTCGGTGATGTCGAAGATGGCGACGGCGGCGAGCGGCATCATCAGGTTTTTCGGCTGCAGGAAAATGACCTGCGCCTTGTCCGCCGGCGGTGCCGACAGAGTCGTTGTCGCGGCATCGACGAAGGTTGGCGGTGGCGGTGGACCGGACGACGCGCAAGCGCTTAACGCCAGGATGGCGGCGGCCATGATCAGTGTTTTTTTCATTGGATTAAAGGCACGGTGTGCGGGTGAGTCAAAAAAAAGGGCTTCAGCTGAACAGGCGCTCTAACTCCACGCCCGGTTCCGGCGCGCGCATGAAGGCTTCGCCGACCAGGAAGGCATGCACGTTCGCGTCGCGCATGCGCTTGACGTCGGCCTGCCCCATGATGCCCGATTCGGTCACCACCAGTTTTTCGGCCGGAATGCGCGGCAGCAGGTCGATGGTCGTTTGCAGCGACGTTTCGAAGGTGCGCAGGTTGCGGTTATTGATGCCGACCAGTTTCGTATCGAGCTTGAGCGCCGCAGTCAGTTCGTCGCCGTCGTGCACTTCGACCAGTACGTCCATGCCCAGTTCGTGCGCGCAGGCTTCCAGTTCGGCCATCAGGCCGTGATCGAGCGCCGATACGATCAGCAGGATCGCATCGGCGCCCATGGCGCGCGCTTCGTACACCTGGTACATGTCGATCATGAAGTCCTTGCGGATCACCGGAATGTCGCAGGCGGCGCGCGCCTGTTTCAGGTAGTCGACGTGGCCCTGGAAGAACTGCACGTCGGTCAGTACCGACAGGCATGCCGCGCCATGGCGCGCATAGCTCTCGGCGATGTTCGCGGGACGGAAATCCGCGCGCAGCACGCCTTTCGACGGCGACGCTTTCTTCACTTCGGCGATCACGCCCGCCTGGCCGGCGGCGATGTGCTTGCGCAGGCTCGCTTCAAAGCCGCGCACGGTGCGGCGCGCTTCGGCATCGGCTTCGACTTCGCGGCGCAGGCTGGCCAGGTCGCGGTATTTTTTTGCGGCGGCGACTTCGTCAGCCTTGACCGCCAGGATCTTATTGAGAATATCGGACATGATGTGCTTTCAGTGTTGTTTGGAGAGCGCGAGCTTGATGCCGAGCCAGATGAACAAGCCTCCGGTCACGCGGTTAAGCCACAGCGATACGCCCGGGCTGACCTTGATGCGGGCACTGGCCTGCGCGGTGAACAGCGCGAGCGAGGTACACCACAGCATGCCGTTCAGGTTGAAAATGCAGCCAAGGACGACAAAGGCGAGCGCCTTGCTGGGGGCATCGTGCGCGATAAACTGCGGCACGAAGGCGAGGAAGAACACCGCCACCTTGGGGTTCAGGACATTCGTCAGGAAACCCTGCGCGAAGATTTTCGCATACGGCAGCGGAGGCACGGTGGCCACAGCGGCGGCCGGGTCGGTCCGTTTGCTGCGCAGCAGGCCGATCGCCATGTAGATGATGTACGCCGCGCCGATGTACTTGACCAGCATGAAGGCGGTCGCCGAGGTGGCGAGAATGGCCGACAGGCCAAGCGCCGCCGCCAGCACATGGATCATGGTGCCGGCGCCGATGCCGAGCGTGGCGGCCACGCCGGCGCGCCAGCCCTGCGTGGCGCTGCGCGTCATGATCAGGAGCGAGTCGGGGCCGGGCATGATGTTGAGCAGCAGGCCGGAAAGGATGAACAGGGGGAGGTCGTGGATGCCGAACATGGTGGACAAGTCCTGGCCGTCATTCCCGCGCCAGGCGAGGGAATGACGGTTTCAAGTTGTGAAGCAAAGGGGGACTGCCTGTCGATACGGCGACGATCAGGCTCCAAGCAGCTGGGTCACTTGTACGAACTGGTCGACCTTGGCGCGCGCTGCGCCCGATTCGATCGCGGCGCGTGCTTTTTTCAGGCCATCCTCGATTGAGGTGGCAACGCCGGCCGCGTACAGCGCCGTGCCGGCATTGAGTGCCACGATGTCGAAGGCCGCTCCCGGCTCGCCGTTGAGCGCTTCCATCATCTTGATTTTCGATTCTTCCGCGTTCGCCACCTTGAGGTTGCGGCTGGCGATCATCGGCAGGCCGAAGTCTTCCGGATGAATCTCGTACTCGCGAATTTCGCCGTCGACCAGTTCACCGACCATGGTGGCGGCGCCGAGCGAGACTTCATCCATATTGTCGCGGCCATACACCACCACCGCATGCTGCGCGCCCAGGCGCTGCAGCACCCGCACCTGGATGCCCACCAGATCCTGGTGGAACACGCCCATCAGGATATTCGGCGCGCCGGCCGGATTGGTCAAGGGACCCAGGATGTTGAAAATGGTGCGCACGCCCAGTTCGCGCCGCACCGGCGCCGCATGCTTCATGGCGGCGTGGTGGTTGGGGGCGAACATGAAGCCGATGCCGGTCTGCGCGATTGATTGCGCGATCTGCTCCGGCGAGAGGTTGATGTTCGCGCCCAGCGACTCGATCACGTCGGCGCTGCCGGACGATGACGATACGCTGCGCCCGCCATGCTTGGCCACGCGCGCGCCGGCGGCGGCGGCCACGAACATCGCCGTGGTCGAAATATTGAAAGTGTGGGCGCCATCGCCACCGGTGCCGACGATGTCGAGCAGGTGAGTGGTGTCGGCCATCGGCACCTTGGTCGAAAACTCGCGCATCACCTGCGCGGCGGCGGCGATTTCGCCGATGGTTTCCTTCTTCACGCGCAGGCCGAGCGTGAGCGCGGCAATCATGGTTGGCGACATTTCGCCCGACATGATCTGGCGGAACAGGTGCAGCATCTCGTCGTGAAAAATTTCGCGGTGTTCGATACAGCGCAGCAGTGCTTCTTGTGGGGTGATCGGCATGACAGCTCCTTGATCTGGGCAGGGCGTTACGAGGGCTTAGCGTTCGAGAAAATTCTTCAGCAAGGCATGGCCATGCTCGGACAGGATCGATTCGGGGTGAAACTGCACACCCTCGATATCGAATTCCCTGTGCCGCACGCCCATGATCTCGCCGTCGTCGGTCCATGCCGTCACCTCCAGGCAGGCCGGGAGCGACGCGCGCTCGATCGCCAGCGAGTGGTAGCGGATGACCGTAAACGGACTCGGAAGATTCTTGAACACGCCCACGCCGGTGTGCGCGATCAGTGAAGTTTTGCCATGCATGACTTGCTTGGCGCGAATGACCTTGCCGCCGAACGCGGCGCCGATGGCCTGGTGGCCGAGGCACACGCCGAGGATCGGCAGCTTGCCCTTGAACTGCTCCAGGATGGAGACCGAGATCCCGGCTTCGGCCGGGGTCTTGGGACCGGGCGAGATGCAGATGCGGTCCGGCCGCATCGCGCTGATCTCGTCGATCGTGATTTCGTCGTTGCGCACAGTGCGCACTTCCTCGCCCAGCTCACCGAAATACTGCACCAGGTTGTAGGTGAACGAGTCGTAGTTATCGATCATCAGCAGCATCTCAGAGCTCCCCATCCAGGCCGTCTTGTACTTGCTCGGCTGCGCGCAGGACCGCGCGCGCCTTGTTTTCGGTTTCCTGCCATTCCATTTCGGGAATCGAATCGGCCACGATGCCGGCGGCGGCCTGCACGTACAGCATGCCGTCCTTGATCACGCCGGTGCGGATCGCGATCGCCACGTCCATCTCGCCGCCAAAACTCAGGTAGCCGCAGGCGCCGCCGTAGATGCCGCGCTTGGTCGGTTCGAGTTCGTCGATCACTTCCATGGCGCGCACTTTCGGCGCGCCGGTCAGGGTGCCGGCCGGGAAGGTGGCGCGCAGCACATCCAGGTTGGACATGCCGCCCTTCAAAGTGCCTTCGACGTTGGAGACGATGTGCTGCACATGCGAGTATTTTTCGACCACCATGCGTTCGGTGACCTTGACGCTGCCGGTTTCGGAGATGCGGCCCAGGTCATTGCGCGCCAGGTCGATCAGCATGACGTGTTCGGCGATCTCTTTCGGGTCGGCCAGCAGCTCTTTGGACAGTTCTGCGTCGCGTTCCGGCGTGGCGCCACGTGGGCGGGTGCCGGCGATCGGACGCAGGGTGACTTTTTTGGTGCCGTCGGAGGCGGTCTCGTTGCGCACCAAAATCTCTGGCGAGGCGCCCACGATCTGCATGTCGCCAAAGTTATAGAAGTACATGTACGGCGACGGATTCAGGGAGCGCAGCGCGCGGTACAGGGTCAGCGGATTGTCCACGTAGGGCTTGCGGATGCGCTGGCCGATCTGCACCTGCATCAGGTCTCCGGCCATCACGTATTCGTGGGCGCGGGCGACGGCCTTGAGGTAATCCTCCTTGCTGAAGTCGCGCACCGCTTCGGTACGCACCGAGCTCGATGTCACCGGCGCGTCGACACCACGGCGCAGCATCATGCGCAGGTCTTTCAGGCGCTGGCGCGCCTTGGAATAGGCTTCCGGCTGCGCGGTGTCGGCGTACACGATCAGATACAGCTTGCCCGACAGGTTGTCGATGACAGCCAGTTCCTCGGTCACCATCAGCTGGATGTCGGGCAGGCCCAGGTCGTCCTTCGGCTGGGTGTCGGCCAGCTTGCGCTCGATGTGGCGCACGGTGTCGTAGCCGAAGTAGCCGGCCAGGCCGCCGCAAAAGCGCGGCAGGCCGGGACGCAGCGCCACTTTGAAGCGCGCCTGGTACTGCTCGATGAAGTCGAGCGGATTGCCGTCGTGGGTTTCGATCACGCTGCCGTTCTTCACGATCTCGGTGCGCGTGCCAAAGGTGCGCAGCACCGTCGTTGCGGGCAGGCCGATGAAGGAATAGCGCCCGAAACGCTCGCCGCCGACCACCGATTCGAGCAGGAAGGTGTTCTTTCCGGCGTTCTGGGTCTGGGCCAGCTTGAGGTAGAGCGTGAGGGGTGTTTCGAGATCGGCGAAGGCTTCCGCGATCAATGGAATACGATTGAAGCCTTCGTTGGCCAGCGATTTGAATTCGAGTTCGGTCATGCTTTTCTCCATGCCGCCATGGCGCATCCGCCGGCGGTGGGTTTCAAAAAACCTGACGGCGCACAGGGGCAGCCGACAGCAATCACTACAGGGTTACTTAGCCCAGGATTGCCAGCGTCGCCAAAGCCAGGCCTCAATCGAGCCGGTTTGGGTGACATTGTGTTTTTTGATGAAAAACATATGTGGTGAAAGGTTAGTATGCGTTGTGGTTGTGGGAACGAATCAGGGTTGCCGCTTCTACAAGTGAGGTAACTATACCATCGGAATCGGTTTCGTGTATAGCCCGCCCGTGGTTGTAACCATACGGTACCGTCAACACGAAGCAGCCGGCCGCGCGTGCCGCCTCGGCGTCGTTGGACGAGTCGCCGATGGCCACCACCTGCGCCGGGGCCAGGTCGAAATCGGCGCACACTTGCAGCAGCGGCATGGGGTCCGGTTTCTTGCGCGCCAGCGAGTCGCCGCCGTACACAATCTCGAAATACGGCGCCAGGCCTTTTTGCGCCAGCAGCGGCGTGGCAAAGGCGATCGGCTTGTTGGTCACGCAGGCCAGGCGCAGGCCATTGGCTTTCATCGCTTCCAGGCCGTCGATCACGCCGTCATAGATCACGCTATGGTCGCCGTTGATGGCCAGGTAGTGCCGCTGGTAGAAGGCCATGGCTTCATCGAAGCGCTGCTCGACGCCGGCGGCGTCGTGCTCCAGCGCGAGCACGGCGCGGATCAGGTTTTCGGAGCCTTTGCCGATCATCAGCGCGATCTGCTGCTGCGTGATTGGCGCGTAGCCGAATTCGCCGCGCATGGCGTTGATGGCGACGTGGAAATCGGGCAGGGTGTCGAGCATGGTGCCATCGAGATCGATGATCACCGCGCGGATCGGGGCGTGGCTGGAGTTGGTCGAGTTGGTCAACATGGAATGAAGTCGGTAGATGGCGCCCATCCGGCTGGGCGCCGCCGCGATGGCGGAGATGGCGCGGCGCGCCAGTCGATCCGGGATTGGGCAGCCTGTTCGTGCGAAGCCCGGCTGCCACCATCCCCGCGCCACCTGGATCATATCATCAGGCAGCGAGGGGAAGTGCTTACTTGGCCGGTGCTGTCTCGGGCGCTGGCTCTGGTGCTTCGGACGCATCAGGTGCGTCTGCCTGGCCGGATTGGCCTGGTGCCTTATTGGTGCGGATGATGGTCGTGAGTGTCGAACCGCCCGCTTTTTCGCAATCGGGTGCCGCACCGGTCCACTTGATCGCCTCGCCGCGAACGACAGGGCGGATCAGGCGCCATGGGAGCACGCCAAAGCGTTGCGAACCGGCGTAGTTGACGATGGCGTCGCCACCTACATCTTTGGCGCGTTGGGACAGGTCCCCGACCAGCTCCGAGACGCCGCCATACGTGCCCTTGGCAACTTTGACTTTCCTGATTACCTTGTATGGAAACTCGGCTGGCGGTACGCCGGCGAAAAAGCAGAACTCGCTCGGGTCGGATTTCGGTGTCATATCGTCCGCCGCGGAGGCAGTGTTGAGGAAGGCCAGCGACAGGATGCAGCAGAGTGAGATCTTATTCATGTTGAAGTGATGCTTTCGTCAAGTTTTCGTGCTAGTAGGCAAGATTAAAAATACAGGCAGCGAGTATGATCTGAAACTGGCAATTGATCAATTGGCATGTGCTGTTGGCCTGTGTTACGTTGCGAAACCGCAAATTTGGCCGGAAAGCCGGGAATTGCCGGACCGGCCACGACGTTATCCGGACCGGCGGCGGTGATGTTGTCGATGTTGATCTCGTCCTCGACTGCGCGCAGAATGTTGCGGCCCGCGTTGTCGATCATGCGGCGCGCCAGCGCGATGCGAGGACGATCATGATGGCGCGGGTCGAGGCGTGGTTTGGCTTGGAAGAATTGGTGAACATGGAATAGACGCAGTCAGTTCGGGGTGATGCAACTGAATCTGACATCGTGTCTTCTTACAACGTACCCGGCTGACACGCGCGGTCGGAGAGCCGGCCACAACGTAGGTGTCAGGCTTTAACAGAGACAGAGATGGGCGCAGATATTCATTTGGTCGTAGAGGCATGCGACACCGGGCAATTCGTTCACCCACGAGGAATTGCATATTTCAATTGGCCGAGGCGGACCGCACTGTTTGCAGCGATGACCAGCCTCTATGGACGCGCTTGCCTTATACCGGCGCGTGGATTTCCTGAGCCAGCTTCATCAATGGCTTATTGGCACTTTGGCCTGGCTGTGATCGACGACGGAGATCTCGACGCTGCTCTGGCCATGCCCTCCATTCCCAGATCGGAGGCTGAATTGGCGCTTCTCGAGGGCAGTAGCCAGCCGCTCAACTTCTTGAATGATTTTATTTCTGCACCCCACTATGCGTACTGCAGTTGGCTCACCTTACCTGAGTTCAGGAATGCCTTAGCAAATAAAAACATCGTTGAATCGGATTTGTCGCTGGAGTGTCTGTCAACGATGGATATGATGGCAAACATTGAAGCGCGCGGATTCCATTCCCGCATGGTGTTCTGGTTTGACGTATGAAGCAGAAGCCGGGGTGGTGAATGTCGGGCAGTCAGTCGGCTTGGATCTGGTATGTATTCAAGATGTCAATCAGTTCAGCGGCCGCCTTGGCCCCTTCCAGAACTGTCATCGGAAATTTTCTCCGCAGGGCGCTCACGAGCGCGAGCCGTGCGCCGTTTTGGGCAAGAGCGATCAATTCAGGCGATGAAACGACATACCCGCCAAGCACCACGGGATGTCCCTCCTCCGATATCGGCGCGCGTTCGATGGCGCTGATCGCCGACGCAGCAATTCCGTACGCAATCAGCGCTTCGCCAGCCTTGCCTTGTACCCGCCAGTGCACGGCAGGGTTTCGCTTCAGAAGCAAATGCATCGGGAGTATCTGCGCCAGTCCCCGGGAAGGGCGTTCGAAGCCCGATAAGTCGACGACCAAGTTGCAGTGATCGGACAGGGCGCGTACGCGCGTTTCGATCTCGTTCGCGTCGTTTCGATGCGCCCACGGCGCAAGGCGCAGTCGCAGGGGAACTTCGTCGTACCAGGTCACGGGCGGCTGCAAGTCGAGGTAGCTGCGGATGCTCTCGAGCAGTTCCTCGGCGGCTCCGCCGCAGCGCTCGGGAGGAAAACAGTCGAATACAGCACGGAGCATGGCGTGCGCCGCACTGCCTGGAACGGGGCTCCACAGCGAGAAATTTCGCGGCTCAACGCCGGGCGAAGCGAATGTACCGCCAGTGCTCATGCCATCGCAGCCAGATTCGCTCCACCGGTCATCCCATCCGGCCAGCATGGCTGAACAACCAGCATGGATAGCCGCCATGACGCACGCGTCCACCGGCAGCGTGAAAACCAAGCGCGGAAGAAGTCCTGTGGGACGGGCTTCGAATGTCGCCAAGCCGGTAACGTCGCCCTCGACCCGAATCGAGCCGCCCCGATGGAACGACGGCGCAAATCCGAGGCGAAGGTCGAAATACGGCATCTTCGGGCTTACTTGCCGACCTTGGCCAGCTCCAGGCGCATGGCGTCGATGACGGCCTTGTAGTCCGGCTGGCCGAAAATCGCCGAACCGGCCACGAATGTATCCGCACCGGCGGCGGCGGCGGCGGCGATGTTATCGATCTTGATGCCGCCGTCGACTTCGAGCAGGATGTCGCGGCCCGAGTCGTCGATCATGCGGCGCGCCAGCGCGATTTTCTTCAGCGCTTCCGGAATGAAGGACTGGCCGCCGAAGCCCGGGTTGACCGACATGATCAGGATCATGTCGATCTTGTCCATCACATGGTCGAGGAAGTGCAGCGGGGTGCCCGGATTGAACACCAGGCCGGCCTTGCAGCCGTTATCGCGGATCAGCTGGAGCGAGCGGTCGATGTGCTCGGACGCTTCCGGGTGAAAGGTGATGATGTTGGCGCCAGCCTTGGCGAAGTCCGGGATCAGGCGGTCGACCGGCTTGACCATCAGGTGCACGTCGATCGGCACCTGCACGTGCGGGCGGATCGCCTGGCACACCAGCGGCCCGATGGTCAGGTTGGGAACATAATGGTTGTCCATGACGTCGAAGTGGATGATGTCGGCGCCCGAGGCGACGACATTGCGCACTTCCTCGCCCAAACGGGCGAAATCGGCGGACAGGATGCTGGGAGCGATGCGGAAGGTGGTCATGGCGGCTGGCAAGGAGCTTGCGGTTAATGAAGATGCGCTATTTTACGCTGTCCCACGGAGCGCCCTTGCAGCGCGGCCGATTTTGCGGTGCAATGTATGATGCCCCGCCGGGCCTTTGTCGGACCGGTGCCTGAAAATTCACTCGGGCAACTTTTATAGTCTCAATCAAGGAAATCCAGATGGCCGCTTACGAATTTACTGTCACTGTCAGGACCCAGTACCTGCCGGAGCAGTCCGATCCGAGCCGAACCAATTACGTGTTCACCTATTCGATCACGATCAAAAACACCGGCACCGTCGGCGCGCAGCTGATCTCGCGGCACTGGGTCATCACCGATGCGAACAACCACGTCGACGAAGTGCGCGGCCTGGGCGTGGTCGGCCACCAGCCGCTCTTGCAGCCGGGCGAACAGTTCGAATACACCAGCGGCACCCAGCTGGCCACCCCGCAAGGCTCGATGACCGGCGAATACTTCTGCGTGGCCGAAGACGGCCATCAGTTCGAGACCAGGATTCCCGAGTTCGTGCTGTCGCTGCCACGCACCCTGCACTGATATCGGTGATCAGTGGGCGGTGTCGTCGGGTAGTTCTTTTTTCTTTTCCGGCGCGTTCAGCTCTTGAGTGTTATTGGCCGCCTTCGGTCCCGAATACATCGTCCACCACACGATAAACACCAGCAGGAACAGCGCCACGCCTGCTTCAAGCATTAATACCCACATATCGACTCCCATGTCTTCAACACGCAGCAGTCTACTCGTTTCGGCCGGCGCCGTCGCGCTGGCCCTCGCGGCATGCACCACGCCTGAACCCAGGCCGGTGGCGCCGCCGGTCGTCATGCCGCCGCCGGTGATGCAGATACCGCCGCCGGTGGAGCCACCGGTGGTCCCACCTGTAAAGGCCGAACCGGCCCCGCTGATGACGCCATCGACCTTCGGCGCGCTGCCCGGCTGGGAGCGCGACGACCTGCGCCAGGCCTGGCCGGCGTTCATGACGTCGTGCGGGGTGCTGGTGCGCAAACCCGAATGGAAAACCGCGTGCGTCGCCGCGCGCACGGTCGATGCAAACGATGGCGCGGCCATCCGCAGCTATTTTGAAGCCTACTTCGTGCCGAACCAGGTGCGGGCGCAGGACGGCGCCGACACGGGCCTGATCACCGGCTACTACGAGCCCTTGCTGCGCGGCGCCCGCAAGCGCGGCGGTGCCTTCCAGACGCCCCTGTACCGGGTGCCGGACGACCTGCTGACGATCGACCTGGCCAGCGTCTACCCGGAGCTCAAAGGCAAGCGCCTGCGCGGGCGGCTGGTCGGCAAGAAGGTGATCCCGTACGATAGCCGCGCCGATATTGAACGCGCCAACGTGGCCGGCAAGGAACTGCTGTGGGTGGACGACCCGGTCGAAGCCTTCTTCCTGGAGGTGCAGGGTTCGGGACGGGTCAAGCTGGCCGACAGCGGCGAGACCGTGCGCGTAGCCTACGCCGACCAGAACGGCCATCCATACAAGGCGATCGGGCGCTGGCTGATCGAGCAGGGCGAACTGACATCGGCGGAAGCGACCGCGCGGGGCATCAAAGCCTGGATCGCGGCGCACCCCGAGCGGCGCCAGGAACTGTTCAACGCCAATCCGAGCTTCATTTTCTTCCGCGAAGAGCGCCTGCCCGATCCATCGGTGGGACCGAAGGGCGCGCTGGGCGTGGCATTGACGCCGGCGCGTTCGGTCGCGATCGACCCGGCGTATTTACCGCTCGGCGCGCCGATTTACCTGGCCACTACCGAATCGGGTAGCGACGTGCCGATGCAGCGCCTGGTGATGGGGCAGGATACCGGCGGCGCCATTCGCGGCGCGGTGCGCGCGGACTTCTTCTTCGGCTTCGGCTACGAGGCGATGGAAAATGCCGGCCGCATGAAGCAGCGCGGCCAGCTCTGGGTGCTGCTGCCCAAACCCTGATGCAGCCGCGGATTCGCTACAATCGCACATTACTCCACGCTTTACTAAAGAGGATTTCATGAACTATGCAGACCTGCTGATCGAGACCCACGGCAAAGTAGCCGTGATTCGCCTGAACCGTCCCAAGGCGCTCAACGCCCTGAACGACAACATGATGGACGAACTGGGCGACGCGCTGTACAAGTTCGACGCCGACAGCAGCATCGGCTGCATCATCCTGACCGGCAGCGAAAAAGCCTTTGCGGCCGGCGCCGACATCGCGGCGATGGTCGACTACGACTACGGCGACACCTACGGCGGCAACTACATCGGCCGCAACTGGGAACACATCCTCAACGTGCGCAAACCCGTCATCGGCGTGGTGCAGGGCTTCTGCCTGGGCGGCGGCTGCGAACTGGCCATGATGTGCGACTTCCTGATCGCGGCGGACACCGCCAAATTCGGCCAGCCCGAAATCAAGGTCGGCGTTACCCCGGGTGCTGGCGGCACACAGCGCCTGCCGCGCACCATCGGCAAGGCCAAGGCCATGGACATGCTGCTGACGGCGCGCATGATCGATGCCGCCGAAGCGGAGCGCACCGGTTTGGTATCGCGCGTGGTCGCGGCCGACAAGGTGATGGAAGAAGCGCTGGCCGCGGCCACCACCATCGCGTCGATGTCGGTATCGGTGGCGATGGCGATCAAGGACAGCGTCAACCGCGCGTTCGAGACCACGCTGACCGAAGGCGTGCGCTACGAGCGCCGCTACTTCCACGCGGCGTTCGGCACGCCGGCGCAGAAGGAAGGCATGCAGGCCTTCCTGGCCAAGCGCACGGCCAACTTCGACGGCCTGTAAATCAGTCCCTGGCGCGCCAGTTGCCGTGAAAGCCGAACGGTATCCGGTGCGGCAGGCAAACCGTGGCGACCGGGCCGGCCGCCACGTCCGTGGCGTCGATGACCAGCAGGTCGCTGCGGCCTTCCTGGGCGCGCCACGCGACCGCCAGCAGCCAGCCATCGCCTTCAGGCGACTGCGCCGAGCGCGCGACGAATACCGGTTCGGAGATAACGTCGCCGGCCGGCAGTGCATATAGCTGGCGCGTGCCCGACGCAAAGTCGAAGCAGGCCAGCGAATCGTACAGCACACTCTCCGCACCGCTCCTGATACGCTGCTCGCTGTGGCAGCAGTAAAAACCGACGCGGTTGCGGCGCCCGGTATAGCGCTCGTCGATGCGCGGGAATACCGCCGCCAGATGGTCGAGGATGGTGCGCTCGAAGCCGTCGCCATCGTTCTCCAGATCAAACGTCCAGCGGCACAGGCGCGCCGCCATCCTGGCCGGGTCGCCGCGGGAGCCGTCACGTTGGGCATGCCCGGTGCGGTGTCCGACTCCATCACGCAGGCCACGATGCGGCCGCCATCGTCCCAGGCGTTCATCATGTGGAATACGTGGCAGGCATCGCCCGCGAACCAGCGCAGTGTGTCCATCGGCTGCCCGCGCACGCCGATGCCGACGTAGCTGCGCTTGTCCGCGTCCCACGCAAACAGGGGCAGTCCTTGCATGGCGCGTTCCACGCTGATGGTCAGCGGTGTGAGCGGAAACAGCACGTGGCGTTCGGTCAGCATGAAGTCGTGCATCATGCGCGCGTATGGCGCGCGGAAGGTATCGAGCGTGGTTACCTTGCAGTGCGCATCGAGGACGCCGTACAGCATGTTGGGCTCACCCGGGCTGTCGGGCAGCCAGGCGAAAAAGTGCAGCTCCCCGGTCGCCGGATCGGCCTTGGGATGCGCGGTGAAGCGCTTGTTGACGGCGCCGCCAAAATCCTGGTAGCCCCCGATCGACACGAATCACCTCGAACGTGCGCTGCGAGTCATACCTCTTGGCCGGAAAAATTGGATGTTCAGTTGGACCGAACTGGGCGCCAGGCATATCGGCATCGTCCAGGGTCTGCTCGTGACGTGCCGGCTGCACGATGTCGATCCTTACGATTACCTCGTCGAGGTCCTGCAGCGCGTGGGCCAGCTTCCCGCATCGCTGGTCGAGCAACTCACGCCGCGCGTGTGGAAGACGCTGTTCGCCGGCAACCCGCTGCGCTCCGACCTTTAGCAACGCGACGAACGCCAGTCACGTCAATAACGCCGTCTGCTTGCCGCTTACTCGCGTGCGGCAATTTACGCGCCGAATTGAACCAATGCGGGAATCGCTCGCGTCGCGAAGATACCTTGAATGTTCCCTCCCCCCCGGCGCGCCTTCGCGCCTTTGTCCTTCGCCGGGGCCTCTGCCGCCACTTTTTTCGCCGCTTTTTCGCGCGCCCCGATCGCCGTGCCGTCGCAGCTGATGTGCCCGATCAACTGGTCGCCCAGGTAGGTCTTGACCATCGCCTCGTGCACCCGCTCGGCTAGCCTGGCTTGCGTGAATTGCGTGAATTGCGTGAACGCGCGCGAGAACGTCGCCTCGTCCGGAATCGCCTTCCACATCGGGAAGCCGCACAGCCGTTTCAAGGCGCGGTCCATCGACAGGCGCTCGATCACGGCCCGGGTCGTGGCCAGGTTCAGCTCCGCCTTCGCCACGAAGGCGTTGGCCAAGGCGCCGCGCTCGTGCGGCTTGCGCCCAATTCCCAGCCAAGCCTGCGTCCATTCTTCGATACGGACCCAGTCCAGAATATATACCAGTTTTTCCAACTTCGGCGTCAACGCGCCGCAGTCGTGCCTTGCTTCCGGCATCAGTTCGTGCCGGATCACATTCCAGCGTTGCAGCATCAGGTCAGGTCGGGTAGCATCCATCTTGTGAGTGCCCACACCCTCCACATTCCCGCATCACGCAATTAAATCCCCACGCACGATAAGGTTGTGCTGATGCGACGGTCGGCTCTTGGCCGACTGCTGCCGATTGTACTCGACCGCAGCACATGGCTCCCAGCAGGTGGATTACTCGCGAGATGCCAGCCAGGACGTCGGCGACAGGCCCACGCGGCCGGTGAAGGCACGCGTTAGCGCCGTTGCGCTGCCATAGCCGACTTCGTCTGCGATTAAACCTAGAGATTTTCCGCGTAACAATAACGACTGCGCGACGCTGATGCGCCACTGGTTCAGGTAGTCGCCCGGCGGGGCGCCCACCACACGCTGAAAATGGTGGGCGAATCTGGCCCGCGACATGCCGGCGGTGTCGGCCATGCTGTGCAGCGTCCAAGCCTCGGCCGGCCGGTCGTGGATCGCTTGCAAGGTTTTGGACAGGCGCGGATCCGCCAAGCCCGACATCATGCCCGATTTAAGTAAGCCCCGCTCCAGCGCGTGGCGTATCGTCAGAATCAACACCAGTTCGGCGAGCCGGCGCAGGGCGGCCGACTGGCCCTGTTTGGTGTTGAAGGCTTCGTCAAAAAATACGTCCAATATCGCCTGTAGTCCCGGCGCGTCAGCTAAAGGCACCAGCATCAGCCCGGGCAAAGCCTGCACCAAAGGATTGCCCAGGCCCAGGCCAAATTCGACCGAAGAACACGTCATGTCGGCACCGCCCGGCTGGGCCGGAATGAGGCGGTGGCTGGTCGGCAGGGGAAACAGGAGCAGCGAGGGTCGCTCCAGTTGCAGGCTCGGGCCGACGCTAGGGATCACGTCCAGACGGCCCGCGCGCAGGACATGTAAGTGGGCGACGCCGTGCGCCGCATCAAAATTGGTGATGTTGCAAAGATTTCCGGCAAAGAATACCCGCGATTTGATGGAAAACCGCTGCAATAACAAATCGATATGGTCATTCATGGTTGCCTCAATGTCTCCGGTTTGATCAGACTCGTGACTACATTGGGTCCCGACTTCGTCCTTGTCAATGGAACCAGCCAGTAGTCCAGCGCCGTTCGGCCGCCACCATTGCCGATCAGGTACAGCGCCAGCGTGGCCCAGGACAGGTGGGTCGGCCAGGCAGCAGGGTAGACCAACAGCTGGATCACCAGGGTCATGACCAGTAACCCGGCCGCAGCCAGACGCGTGCCCAGACCGATGGCCAGCATCGCGGCGATCAGGTGTTCGGCCACGGTGGCTAGCTGAGCGGCGAAAAGCGCGCTGATCCATGGCAAGCGGTACTCTTCGTCAAACAGCGCGACCGCGTTGTCGGTCAAATGGAACCAGCCATCGACCTTGGTGCGGGCCGACAGGAGAAAAATCGCCGCCAATGACAGGCGGGCGCCGAAAGCGAGCACGTCGTGCGCGGCGAGGCGCGACAAGGTATTGTTCAGGCTGGTAAGTCGGGTCGTATTCATGTGATGGCTCGTGGAGCGAATTGATCGGGATGTTGTAGGGCGCCGGCCGCGAACAGCATGGCCAGCAGTTGTTGCAGGTCGATTTCCGGCGCACTGGCGCCGGCGGCCAGCAGGGCTTGCGGCAGGCAAAGGCCGTCGTCGCAGGCTTGCAACAAGACGGCACCGGCCAAGGGCAAGGCCTGTGCCCAGACAGCGTCGTCGGGCCGGCTCAGCAGGACAGCCTGGTTTGGCTGGCCGCGCGGCCCCAGATAATCGGGTGCTTGGCGCAGTGCCTGCCACTGGTCCCACAATGCTACGCCGGCCCGACCGAGCCAGCGTGTCGACGGCGCCGGACGCAGGCGCATGCCGGCCAACGCCTGTGCGCTCTGCTGTGCGATCCAGTCCATCGTTAAAGGCAACGCGTCAGCCTCGCTATGGGTTTCGCTCCAGTACCGGTCCAGCGTGGCGACCAGCGCGACGGCGCTGTCGGCGCCATCGCGCCTGCGTATCCAGGCAGGCAGGCCTGCACCGTACAAAAACAGGCGCGCGTCGCGTGCCGGCATCGCGCGGACGTAGCTGGCCGCAAGCTGTTCGAATGGCGCCTCGCCGAGCAGACGATGTACGCTGGGATAGTTCGCCTGCAGTGCGTCAATGCAAGCGAGCAGGCCGGTGTTGGCGTACACGCGCCAAGCTGGCGTCGCCCCCCCGCCGTGTCGCATCGAGTCCAGTTTTTCGATAAACTGATGAAAGTACGCGATCTCGCTCATGTTGTCGTACTGGCCGTGAGCCAGCGTTGCGCCTGCTCGCGTTCGGCCAGCAGCCGTGCCAGCGACGGCGGTCGTTGATCCCACTCGATCAAGGTCGGGCGCGGGCCGATGCGGGCAAGCGCATCGCGGTAAAGCAGCCAACTGTCGGCGTTGACCGGGCCAGCATGGCTGTCGATGCGCAGGGCCGCGCCCAGCAATGGGTCGTCGGCAAAGCCTGCCAGGTGGAACTGCGCCACGCAGGCAGCGGGAATCTGATCGAGCCAGTGCCGGGCGTCGGTGCCGATGTTATGCGCCGACAGCGCCAGGTTGCTGACATCGATCAGCAACTGGCAACCGGTTCGTACGCTAAGTTCTGTCAGGAACGTCGGCTCATCCCAGTCATGGCCAGCGAGCGTCATGTAGTGGCTGGGGTTTTCAACGGCAATCTGGCAACCCAGCGCGTCCTGCACTTCGCTGATATGGGCGGCGGTGCGCAGCAAGGCAGCGTGGCCCCGTACTACCGGCAAAAGATCCGGTTCATAGCGCTGGCCCAGGCGCGACCAGGCCAGGTGCTCCGAGACCTGCTGCGGGCGCACCCGCGCCACCAGCGCCGCCAGCATGGCCAGATGTTGCGGGTCGGGCCGCTCCGGACCTGCCAGTGACAGCGACACGCCGTGCAAGGACAAGGGGTAGCGGCTGGCCAGCGCGTCGAGCATGCGTGGCCGCGCGCCGCCGGGTGCCAGGTAATTCTCGGGGTGCAGTTCCAGCCACAAGCCTGGTCGCTGCGCGTCCATCAGCTCATGAAAATGCTCGGGTCGAAAACTGATGCCGGCACTGACAGGTAACATGGTGTTCTCCGGCAGTGACGGTTCAGGGCTGGTTCGCGTTCAACGAACCCTTGCCCTTGGGCGTATCGATGGTTTCGCAGGTGCCCTTGGCAACCTTGCGCCAGGCGTTGCGCTGGTAGTCGACCTTGGACGTACCGGCACAACTTGTGCCGGGGCCGGCGGCGCAATCGTTCTGACCGGCCAGAGAGACGCCATAGCATTTTTCCATTGCTGGCCTCTGGCTTTGCGTAGCGGCGGCGTGGGCGGCGCCGTGAACCAGGGTGGCCAGGCTCAAAGCCAGTAAAGCGGCGTGATGTTTGGGCATGTGAACTCCTTCAAGTGGGATAAAACGACAGCGGGCCGCATGGGCTCACTGTCCGAACTACGACCGCCGCCAAGCGGCTTGCCTATCAGGCGTTGGCTGTTTTTGGCGTTTTGTTTTTCAGGCCGGGCCAGTTTTGCACGGCGGTTTCATTGTTCCCTTTGACGTTTTCCATGTATTTTTTCTGCACGTCCTTATTGACGTTCAAGTACAGCTTGCCGTCGTCAGCGACCAGCCACGCTTGCGGGTCGCCATCGAGTTTCTTTTCCAACGCAACACCCATGGCGCAGAAACCGCCAAATTGTGGAGCGTACTTGGCCGGGTTGGCCTTGAACATCTCGCGGTTCGCGGATGAAGCGAAGTGGAAGATCATGCCGGCGTGCCTGGCGCTAAACTGTGCCTGGCCAGCGGTTGGCGTCTTGACGGTGAAGTAGGCGACCGGATCGTAGCCGCGCAGGGCGACACCGTGGGCATCGACGTTGACGGCGGCGGTCGAATTTTCATCGTAGGCAAATGCAGGCACGCTCAGCGTGCTGGCGCCCAGTGCCAGGATGAAAAGGGCGGCGAAGCTTGTGCGTTTGTTCATTGTAAACATGTGAAATTCCATTTCAGTGGGGAAGACGTGGGGTTGTCACTAACGTCAACCGCTCAATCAAGCGGTATGGAAGAGATTGTAGGGATGGCGGAGCACTGCGGGATGACGATTGGTCTCGAATCCATGACGAATCGTCTCGGTGATATACGGGCCGCGCGCAAGCGGCCTTAGTTCAACGCGTCGTCGGACCGCAACATGGCAATGGCCAGGTCAATGAAGGCGCGCACCTTGGGTGTTGATTGGCGGCCCTCGTGGTGTACTACGCTGATCGGCACCACAGGAGGTTCGAACTGCGTCAGCACCGTCTTCAGGCGCCCGGACGCTGTGTGTGGCGCCGCCATGTACGAGATCACGCGGGTGATGCCAAAGCCGCCTAGCGCCGCTGCAATCGCCGAGTCGTTGGAGGTTGTCGTCATGCGCGGAGTGACCCGGATGACTTGCGACTTGCCGTCGTGCTCGAAGCGCCAGTCCGGGGTCGGTGTAACACCGCTGGCGCAGATGATGGCATGCCCTTTCAGGTCCTCCGGGCGAAATGGAATGCCGCGCATTTTCAGGTAGTCGGGCGACGCCACCAGCACTTGCCGTACCCGCCCGACCTGCACCGCCTGGTAGGTCGAATCTGGGAGCGCGCCGATCCGGACAGCGGTATCGACGCCTTCGTCCATCATGTTGACCACTCGATCCAGGAAGCGGCAGTCGACCTCGGTCTCCGGGTAACGACGCAGGTATTCGGTGACAATTGGAATAACGTACATGGCGCCAAACAGAACCGAGGCGGTGATGACCAGACGCCCGCGTGGCGCCGAGTGGGTCCCGCTTGCGGCATTCTCGATCTCGGCGATATCGGCCAGGATGCGCCGGCAGTCATTGGCATAGCGCACGCCAACATCGGTCACCCGCACTACGCGCGTAGTGCGTACCAACAGGCGTACGCCCATGCTCGATTCGAGCTCGCTTACCGCGCGCGTGACGACCGGCGGCGATATCTTCAGCTTGCGTGCGGCGGGAGCGAAGCCGCCTTCGTCCACCACCGCAAGAAAGATCGTCATCGAAACCAAGCGGTCCATATTGTTCCAGTTTTAGAAATAGAGCGTTGGGTTTGGCGTGTATTGTGATTATCCACTACCTCGATCAAACTGCAAGCATTCCTCATTTTCAATGGAGCCAGTCATGGGACGCGCATTCTCCGATATTACTTTCACGCCCACAGTGCGCGCGATGCAGACCCGGATGGGCAGCCGCGCACAATACGCGGGGTTCGATACCTCGTCCGATCCGCACAATAGACTGCGCGCCCAGGAAGTCGCATTCATTACCAGCCGCGACCACTTCTACCAGGCCACCGTGAGCGAGACCGGGTGGCCCTACGTGCAGCATCGCGGTGGTCCAGCAGGGTTCCTCAAAGTGCTCGACGAGCGCACCATCGGCTTTGCCGACTTTTCCGGCAATGTGCAGTACATCAGTGTCGGCAATCTGCAAACCGACGACCGTATCTCGATGATTCTGATGGACTACGCGGAACAGGTGCGCCTGAAATTGATAGGGCGGGTGCGACTGGTCGATGTCGACGAGAACCCCGAGCTGGTGGCGCGGGTGCGCGATCCCGGCTATTCCGGGCGCGTGGAACGCGCGTTCATCATTCATATCGAAGGCTATGACTGGAACTGCCCGCAGCACATCACTGCGCGCTTCACCCAGGACGAAATCGTCACGATGACCGCCCCGCTTCAGGCGCAGGTCAAGCGCCTGAAGGAGGCCGCCAGCATGGCCGCCAAACCGGTGCTGGACGCCGTACTGGGAAACGGAAAGCTGGCCCTGATAGTGACTGGCATGCGCCAGCTCACCCCCAGCATCCGCGCCTACCAATTGCGCAGCAGCGATGGTAGCGTGCTGCCGCAGAGCACGGCCGGGGCGCACTTGTCCTTGCCAGTGCAGTTCCCGGACGGCACTTGCTCAATCCGCAGTTATTCGATCGCGTCCGATCCGAACAGCCGCGATGTCATTGAAATTGCGGTCCTGCGCGAGGATGCCGGCAGCGGCGGCTCGGCGGCAGTGCACGATACGTTTCGGCTCGGACTGCGCCTGAACTGCGGCCTGCCGCGCAATGATTTCCCGCTCGTTGAAGATGCCGCTCCGATTGTGCTGATTGCCGGCGGAATTGGCATCACGCCAATTCGTGCCATGGTGCATGCCTTGCTGGCGCAGTGTCGCCCGTTCGAGCTGCACTACGCTGCCAGGTCGCGCGGCGAAGCAGCTTACGCGGACGAACTGCAACTTCTGCTCGGTGATCGACTCCATCTCTATCCATCCGATGAGACACGGCTCGACCTTGACGAACTGCTTGCAACGGCGCCTCTGGCGGCGGCATTCTATGCCTGTGGACCTGCACGCATGATTGACGCGATGGTGCTTGCAGCTTCACGTGTGGGCGTCGCATCGGGGCGCGTGCACCTTGAGCGTTTCGCCGCAGCGAGTGCGCGCAGCGATGACAAACCGGTGCTCGTAACGCTGTCACGCAGCGCCAGGCAGCTGACCGTGCCGTCCGGACAGAGCATCCTCGATGTCATCCAGGCAGCGGGCGTGAATGCGCCAGCGTCTTGCCGCATCGGCAATTGCGGCGTCTGCGCGGTCAGGGTATTGGCTGGTACGCCTGATCACCGCGACGGCGCGTTAAGCGAGCAACAGCGCAACGCAGGCAGCATGTGCATCTGCGTGTCACGCGCAGTTGGCGACTCGCTCACGCTCGACCTGTAGCTGACGTTGTCGCTGTCGCTTTGTCGTGCTGCGCACTGATGGGCAATCAACGCACTATCGGCACTGAATGCGCAGTTTGTTAACCACCTATCAGCAGTAAGCGGTAAGCCGACGGCGTTATTGACCTGACTGGCGTTCGTCCCGCTGGTATAGGTCGGAGCGCAGTGGATTCTTGGCGAACAACGTCTTCCAGACACGCGGCGTGAGCTGTTCGACCAACGAAGCGGGGTGCTGGCCCACACGTTGCAGGACGTCGATCAGGTAGTCGTACGGGTCGACATTGTGCAGGCGGCACGTCACGAGCAGGCTCTGAACGATGCCGATATGCTTGGCGCCCACTTCAGTCCAACTGAACATCCAATTTTTTCGGCCCAGGGGTATGACCCGTAGCGCCCGTTCCAGGTGGTTGGTGTCGATCGGTACGTCGGGGTCGCCCAAGTACACGGCCAGCCCCTCACGCCGCTCGCGGATGTAGTTCAACGCCTTCGTGAAGGGACTGCTTGGCAGGAAACCCTGAGCCTCGAAGTATTTGTCGATCCACTTAAAGAAGCGTTCCGCCACCGGCTTGGCATGCGCCTGGCGCCATGCGTGCTTGGCGCTGCCTTTCATGTCGTTCTTGCGTATATGCTCTTCCGCCGCGTACAGCGCGCCGATGTGCTCAAGCGCTTTTTCGGCGTGCGCAGGCTCGATATCCTTTGCTTCGAACACCTCACGGCGCGCGTGCGCCCAGCACTGCGCATGCGTCAGTCCGACCTGTTTGGCATAACTGGTGTAGACGGCGTAGCCGTCACTTAGCAGCACGGCGTCGTCGGGCGGCGACAGCCCAAGCATGTCGCGCACATGCTGGCCGGAGCGACCAGACGAATGCGTGAAGCAAATCTCGTCGCGTTCGCCGTAGATCGGCCAGAAATAGGTTTGCTTCATCTTGCCGGGGCTCGCCCGGCCGGCCTTGATCGGCACCTCGTCCATCGCCTTGACACGGCTGGCCCGTATCGACTCGAGCTGCGCATCGTAGACCGGCTCGAGCAGCGCCACAGTCGATTGCATCAATTGCGTCAGCCAGGGCCGGCTGACTCGGATGCCGGCATCGTCGAGCCGACGATGCTGGCGGTACAGCGGCAGGTGGTAATCGAATTTGTCGATCACCATGCCGACGACGAAGCTCACGTCGGCGCGGCTGCCGTCGATCACGCCGACCGGAGCGGGCGGGCACGAGAGCGCCAGCGTGTCTTTCCGCTTGATCAGGGGCCTCACGTATTTGAGCACGACATAGCTGCCGGGCCGCTGCGCCAGGCGGTGCGTAACCTTTTCGCCGATCACCTCGTACTGGTCTGGCAAGAGCCGTTCCATGTCCGGATTGGGTACGGCAATCACTTCCACCGGCACCCGCTTGTCATCGAAGAACAAGCTCGATTCATCGACACCATCGCCGACCGGCTTCGCCTGTCGCTCGTGACTAGCCGCCACCGTTTTCTTTGGCGGTAACGGCGTACCGGGGACGGCGTCGAAACCCACGCCAAGAACGCCCTGAACACCTTCTAAATCAGGATGGCGCTTCTCGCTCTTCTGGCCGAAGATCTGGCGCTGGAACCATGCGACCTGGCGACGCAAATTGACGATCCCACGCTCCTGCTGACCGACCAAATCAGCCAGCTGCGCAGGCGTCAGCGCGGGTGCATCTGCAGGCGTGGACTGGGCGCAATTGAGATCGGCTGACATGTAGAAATTGTATTTCATACGTCCGCGTTTGTGCTCATATTTTGCGGCGTCAGCGCAAAATCTTTATAGCGTCGCCGCACGCGCTTCGGCTCTATTCCTTCGAGCAGAAGCTTCAGACCGGTCCAGTCCATTTCACGCGTGCTCACCGTACGCCAGTCGCTCAAGAGGCGGCCTTGTTCGAGTCGTTTGGCCCACACGCACCAGCCACTGCGATCGAAATACAGCACCTTGATTTGATTGGCGCGCCGGTTGATGAAGGCGAACAAATTTCCAGACAGCGGGTCCTGCTGCATCGTGTGTTTAGCCAGCGCGTACAAGCCATCGTAGGACAGGCGCATACTGACCGGCCGGCCGTACACGACCACGCGGATTTGTCCTTCTGGGAAGAACATCAGCGCCTCACGATCTGCAGTACAAGGCCATGGCCCAGGTCGAGGCGAACTTCCAGCGTTGCACCGGCCGATTCACACTGGGTCATCGGCGGCACTGCCGGCGTCGGTGGCATCACGCCGACGTCGATGAAGCCGGCGGCGGGTGACACGCCGACCGTCGCCGCCAACTGCTTGCGCCAGCGGTAGAGCGCCGCCTCGGACACCGACTCTGCCAGGCAGAATGTCTTGACCTCCTGACCGTTGGCGGCAAACCGCGCCAAGCGCTGGCGCCATTCCACTTCCTTACGTGATTGTTTTGCGACCATCCCATCCATGACCAATCTCCATCGTGTTGAACATGAAGGAGATTGTGCCGACGGGAACGCCGCCCGGATATGACGCCGCTGGCTTACCGCTTACTATCAGCAAGCAACGCGGCACTGTCCGGCCGGCGCCTGCTAGTCAAAGGCCGGACTCAGAGCCCCAGCTCACTCAATCCTGGGTGATCGTCAGGCCTTCTTCCCTGTGGCCAATGGAATTTGCGCTCTGATTCCTTGATCGGCAGATCATTGATAGAGGCATGGCGCACCGCCATCAGGCCAAGCTGGTCGAACTCCCAGTTCTCGTTGCCATATGAGCGGAACCAGTTACCGGCATCGTCGCGCCACTCGTAGGCGAAGCGTACTGCGATCCGGTTGCTCGTGCAGGACCATAGCTCCTTGATCAGGCGGTACTCGATCTCGCGCGTCCATTTGCGCGTCAGCAGGCCGATGATATCCGGGCGTCCGTTGATAAATTCGGCCCGGTTGCGCCACCGGCTGTCGCCTGTATAGGCTAGCGAGACGCGCGATGGATCGCGCGAGTTCCATCCATCTTCGGCCAGCCGGACTTTTAACGTGGCCGATGTATGGTCGAATGGGGGCAACGGTGGCCGTGATTCTGGATTCATGGTGTCGTTCTCCTGTGAATGCGAAAAAGCGCCGCAATGCTGCGGCGCCCGTTGTCAAGTGCAGTGCTATTTTTTGGAAAACTAGCTGGCCAGTTGCAGGTCGACCTTAGGAAAGTCGATTTCGACGCGACTGGCTTTGCCAAGGATGTTGGTCAGGAAGTTCATGCCGACGTGGGTGATGACTTCGACGATGTCCGCGTCACTGTAGCCGGCGCTGCGCATCTCGGCCAGTTCCAGGGTGCTGATCTCTCCCTTTTTATCCATCAGGCTGCGCGCGAATTTGACAGCAACCGCGGCTTGCGCATCCTCGCTGGTGCCGGCGCGCGCGGCATTTATCTCGTCGCCAGTCAGTCCTGTTTTTCGGCCAATTGCGGTGTGCGCCGAGACGCAGTACTCGCAGCCGTTTTGCTGTGCAAGTACGAGCGCGATGCGCTCGCGCGTCAGCGCATCGAGACTGCCGGCGTTGGCTACGCCGTGCAGTCCAAGAAATGCACGCAGGGCGACCGGCGAGTTGGCGAAGACTTTCAGGAAGTTGGGGACCATGCCGAGCTGGCCGTGAATGGCGTCAAGCAGGGCTTTCTGTTCGTCGTTGGCATTGGATTGTTCGATGGTGGGGATGCGGCTCATGGTAAGACTCCTCAGTGATGGATAGGTTTCCGGCGATGCCAGAACGAGATTCGTCGAGTGGACAGACGCAGTGTCGCCGAATCACCGGATAAGTAGAATACCTTCAAAAAACAATGCACTATTCCTCATTTTGGAATAATGTAAGGCAATTTTCAGCGCTGTGCAGTTGGCCAAGACCGGCAGCCACACTAATCATCTGGGCGTGATGCTCATGCTCTCCAATCCACGGTGAGCTTCCAAGTGCTCTTGCTATCACCTCAAATTGCTGCGCTAGCCGGTACCGCCGGCGAGCTGCTATTGCCAGTGTTGCCCAGGCTGGGTATCAAGACAGTACCGCCTTGCGTAAATTGATCAAACGCGAACTTGGCGTGACACCGAGTACCTTGCGCTGACCGGTCTTTACCATCGCGCCGCGTATCCTAATCGACGTTCCTGGCCTGGAGCCAAAGTAGTAGCTTGGCTATGGCAATTACTCAAGTGAACGCTTTGGGGCGGCAGCGGCATGCCGGTTTCTCCATTGATCAAATGGTAAACCGTCACGTAGTGAGAGGGGCAAGCGCTGGGAGATAGAAAGCGTGCAAAACCGGGGACAGACCCCGGTTTTGCAGCGCAGACCGTTTAGGTCGGTCCGTTGATGCTCATGCGCTGGGTATGCGTCCAGCGGTGGTCCGACGCCGATACGGCGGAGTTGTAGGTACGGTAGGTCTGCCCTTCACCCGGCCACGGGTCCATGATGTACACGTAGTTCACGCCATTGGTCGTCGCGTAGCCGCGTCCGACCAGAATGTGGCCGCCGCCGTTGCTCCAGCCGTAGCGGATCACGAACGGGCGGTTGGCGTTGATGTCGTACACCACGCTGTTCCATGACGAGGCCACGCTGTACGCGCCGTTCGACACGCCCCACGCGTTCAGGATGTTTTGCACGCTGCCGTTGGAGCCGTACATATTGTTCGGCTGGTTGGCGTAGCTGTTCCAGTTGAAGTAGGTGTTCCCGCAGGCGTAGTTCAAGCCGAACGCCCAGTTTACGATCTGGCACTGGCTCGGTGTCTTCTTGTAGAAGTTCAGCACCGCCTTGCTCGACGCGGACCAGCACCACTGGCTGTGTTCCTGGGTCGTCAGCGGAACGGCGAGCGTGCGCCATTGCGCCATGGCCGCTGGCAGCGCCAGTAAAAGCGAAGCACCGACGACGAGCTTTTTGATATTTGTATTCATGTTATCTCCTGATTCGTTCTAAAGATGGTGTAGCCGATGCCAGGCTTACTTCGAGGCGTCCATGGTTTGCTTGACCACGCTGCGCAGCGGCTGCAGGATGTCTGCCTCTTCCATCAGCGCTTCGCTGGCCTTGCCTTCCTTGACGGAGCGCTGCTGCATCAGCAGCGATTCGCGCGCCGAATGCAATGGCGCGTAGCGCGTGCGGCCATCTTCGCGTCCGACCACTTCGAGCAGGTCCGAGCGCGCCTGGTAGATGCGCACGAAGCGCACGTTGGTACGCTCGGCGTCGCCGTAGTAGCCCATCGATGCATCCACGTCCTTCGCCAGCACGGCGGCGCCGTAGGCGACCGTTTCGTAGTTCCCGTTGTTGAGCTCCACCGTGGCCATGCCGATCGGGCGCTGGTTCAGCAGGATCACGAAGCGCCACTGGCCGGTGGCCTTGGCCATCTGCTTCATGCTGCCGCGCCCTGCCAGCAGTTCCTTCGGATCGATCGTGTAAACCGCGAAGCCGTAGCCGATTTTCGCGTCCTTCAGATCCTGCATGTCGTTGATTTCAAGTGGGAAGTCGACCGGCGTGCCGCTGGTGCCACGGGTCTGCAGCTGGCCTGTGACGAATTGGGCGAAGTCGCGCTGGGCCGCAGCTTGCGCTGCCGCTGCGGCGCGCTTGGGCACCGCTTTGAAGGTGCTGGTTCCATCCGACTGGGCCATTGCGGGTGCGCCGGCCAGGGCCAGGCTGGCGCCGCACAGCAGGGCGGCGAGCATGGTGCGGGTTGAGAGCATTTTTGTTTGCATTATTGACTTCTCCTCACATAGATTGATACAAGAACCCCGCCTGTCCAAACGGGGTGGGTGCTGCTACAGCTATGGCATGCACGCATGCCGGACACCGGTGTCGACGCACGTCGTCAGTGCGTAGGAAAATCGAGGGAACGGTGCATCAAGTCGCCGATCATGTCGGCGGTGACGGCTGACAGGGTCCAGCCCAGATGCCCGTGGCCCGTGTTGTAGAAGACGCAGGGCGATTTGCCGCGGCCGACCTTGGGCAGCATGGTCGGCATCATCGGCCGCAAGCCGGCCCACGGAATCACGCTGCGGGTATTCACGCCCGGGAAGCATGCATGCACCCAGTCGATCAGCGGGCGAATCCGGTCGTCGCGGATGTCGCGGTTAAAGCCGTTGAATTCGGCCGTGCCGGCCACGCGGAAGCGGTCCGTCCCCAGGCGGCTGGTCACCAGCTTGGTGGCGTCGTCGAGCAGGCTGACGGTGGGTGCGGCCCGCTGGCTGGCGGCATCAGGCAGGTTGACCGTGATCGAGTAGCCTTTCACCGGGTAGATGTTGACCCGGTCGCCCAGGCTGGCAGCCAGGGCGCGGCTGGCGGTGCCGGCGCAGACGACGACGGCGTCGTAGGTCTCGGTCTGGGTGCGCTCGCCGTCGCCCAGGGTGACCTGGGCATGGCGGCCGTCGGTGCGCACGGCGCCGATGCGCATCCCGTAGCGGCAGTCCACGCCGTTGCGGCGGGCGGCGGCGGCAAGGCCGGTGGTGAATTTGTGGATGTCGCCGGTGGCGTCGCTGTCGGTGAAAAAGCCGCCGTAATAGTCGCCCGCCAGGGCCGGTTCGATGGCGCGCATTTCGCTTGGGGTCACCGCGCGGCGCGCCAGGCCGCCGGCTGCCAGCATCTTGCTGACCGTGGCGGCGTGCTCGAAGCCGGCCTTGTCGCGGTAGATGTGCAGGATGCCTTCGCGCTTGACGTCGAAGTCGATGTTCTCCGCCTCGGCCCAGGCAAACAGGTGCTCGCGCGCGGCGATGGCCAGGCGCGCCGTCTCCACCGTATTCCTGCGGTAGTGGGGAATGGCGGCGGCAAATTCGGCGAACCACGACAGCTTGTGCCAGCTCGGTTTGGGGTTGACCAGCAGCGGGGCGTCGCGCCGGAACATCCACTTCAGGCCCTTGAGCATGGTGGAGCGGTGGTTCCACACTTCCGCGTTGGAGGCCGACAGCTGGCCGCCGTTGGCAAACGAGGTTTCCATCGCCGCGTAGCGATGTTGTTCGAGCAGCGTCGTGGCAAAGCCACGTTTGGCCAGGGCGTAAGCGGTCGTGACGCCGGTGATGCCGCCGCCAATTACTGCAATGGTTTTCATGTGTCGTCCGGGTTCCAGAAACGTCAGATAGGAGAGTCCGCGCGCTGGTGCGCGTCGGATACCCCCTCTGTGCTGGACCTGAGAGATTCACCGGCAACGCGCGATGCGTGGACGGTTTGCTCCTTCGGTGCACCGGATGACGAATTCCGGTGGCTCTTCAGAGTTCAAATGGGTTATCGGTCCTTGGGCCTGAGAGATTCCGGGGCGGTTGCTCCTTCGGCGCCGCCGGCATACAAGACCAGCTTGTAACCGACAGACTCTCCCGATAACGCCTTAGCATTGCGCTAAATATGCATGAAGCATATGTATGCAGAATACCGCAGGAAATGACGCCAATACAACCATTTTTCGTGATAGGTGTTGTTTCCCAGACAATACCGACAGAGCGCTCGGTTTACGATTTGCCGCAAACCTGGTCCCATTCGAGCGAAAAACGCGCCAGGAATTTCTTCAGGCGGTCGGCATCGTTCGGTTTGCTTTTGGCGCTGCGCGAGACGGCAAACAGCTTGCGCCCCGCATCGGACAAGGTGGTGGACTGGCGGCATACCTTGACCACGGCGGTCAGTTGCATGGCGTCGAACAGGTCGAGGCCGGCGGCGGCCTCGTCACCCATCAGTTCGGCCAGGTCGACCTCGGCCGCGCTTGGCGCGCGCGTGTAGTGGTGCCACAGTTTTTGCAGCCGCGCCACTTCGGCGCTGACGATGCTTTCCGAAATGCCGCCGGCCTCGGCCAAGGTGGCCATCCTGGTCACCGAGGCCGACAGGTCGCGGAAGTTGCCGGCCCAGACGGCCTCGGGCGACATCGCGAAGCGCATGTAGCGTTCGCGCGCTTCCTTGTTGAAGCGCACCATCTGGCCGTACTCCTGGCTGAACTGGTTCAACTGGTAGACCAGGTTGGGCTCGATGTCTTCGGGCCGGTCGACCAGGCCGGGCAGGGCGTAGGTCCATAAATTGATGCGGGCGTACAAGTCTTCGCGGAAGCGCCCGGCCACGACATCGCTGGCGAGATCGCGGTTGGTGCCGGCGATGAGCTGGAAGTCGCTCTGCACTTCGTTGTCGCTGCCGACCGGATGAAAGCGCTTTTCTTCGATGGCCTTGAGCAGCATCGCCTGTTCATCCGGCCCCAGTTCGCCGATTTCATCGAGGAACAGCAAGCCCTTGTGCGCGCTGCGCAGCAAGCCCGGGCGGTCGGCGGCGGCGCCCGTGAAAGAACCTTTGACGTGGCCGAACAGGGTCGAGGCGGCGCCGTCGCCGTGCAGGGTGGCGCAGTTGAGCTCGACGAATTTGCCGTCGAGCTGGTGGCGCGTCTTCTTCAATTCGTAGACGCGCCGTGCCAGGAAGGACTTGCCGGCGCCGGTCGGGCCCATCAGCAGCATGGGCGCGCGCGACTTGATGGCAACGCGCTCGATCTCGTCGATCATGGTGTTGAAGCGGGCGTTGCGGGTGGCGATGCCGGACTTGAGGAAAGCCACGCCTTCGGCTTGCTCGCGCGAAAAGCGCTGGGCGATCTGGTCGTAGCGCGAGAGGTCCAGGTCGATCAGCGCGTAGCTGCCCGGCGCCGTGCTGGACTGGCGCCGTGGCGGCGAGCTTTGCAGCAGGCGGCCGGGGAAGAAGCGCGCTTCGGTCATCAGGAACATGCAGATCTGCACGACGTGGGTGCCGGTGGTGATGTGGATCCAGTAATCCTCGTTATCCGGATCGAAAGGGTAAGTCTTGGCGAAGTCGAACAGGGCGCCGTAGACCTCGCCGAAATCCCAGGCGTCGCTGATCGGAATGTGGTGCGGGACGACCGTGGTTTCCGGCGAGACTGCGGCGATGTCGGCCGTGACCGCGTCGACCAGCGGGCCGAATTTGCCGCTGAAGAGCATCTCGAAGCGATCGACCGCGTATTCCTCGTGCTGGGTGATGGCGATGCTGGGGCGCCACTTCTCCCAGCGCGCCGGACCTTTGCCGCTGTCGAGCTGGGTGCCGACGAAACCGATGACTACGATGCGTTTCTGTTTCATATCCGTATAAAGTTTTATCTGATCGGATAATTTATCACGGGGTTGTCTGCTTGTCCATTTCTTGCTGTTCTTGCTTGAGAAATTGATAATCTTTTTTAAATCAAGGGCTTGCGTTGTTCTGGCTGAGCTGGCTGCGGACCTGGCACAGCATTTGCAATAGAGGAGATACAAACGAGATTAGTGAGGAAGTAAAAATGGCAAACGCACAGTTGTTCCAGACCTTGAAGGGAATCTTTGTCCCTCGTGCCGACGGTCTTAATTCGGCAGGCGCAGCGGCTAACAGCATGACGCCGCGGCACCAGCTGGCGCAGTATGCGGCCACCGGTTGCCTGAATTCGACGTACTACGTCAGTGCGCAATCGCAGCTGGCAACGGTGCTGGAACTGTGCGAAAACGTCGATACCAAATTCATCGCGCAAACGGCGATTTACTGCCGCGAACGTGGTTATATGAAGGATATGCCGGCGCTGCTGACGGCCGTGCTGGCCGCCAAGGGCGCGCCGGAACTGACGCCAGTGTTCGGCCGGGTCGTCAATAACGGCAAGATGCTGCGCAATGTGGTGCAGATCATCCGCTCCGGCGCGGCGGGCCGTAAATCGCTGGGCACGCGGCCGAAAAAGCTGGTGCAGCAATGGTTGAACCGGGCTTCGGAAAAAGAGCTGCTGTCGGCGTCGATCGGGAATATGCCTTCGCTGGGCGATGTGGTGAAGATGGTGCATCCGAAGCCATCGCAAGCCTGGCGTGAAGCGTTTTTCGCCTGGTTGATCGGCAAACCGTTCAATGCGGAGGCGCTGCCGGATGCGCTCAAGGCGTTCGAGGCATATAAGGCCGACCAGTCGCAGCCCGTGCCGGAAGTGCCGTTTCAGATGCTGACGTCGCTGACATTGTCGGCGCAGGCGTGGGCGCAGATTGCGCGCCAGGGCGGCTGGCACATGGTGCGCATGAATCTGAATACGTTCGGGCGCAATGGCGTGTATGCGTTGCCCGGCATGATCGAAGTGATCGCCGATAAGCTGCGCGATCCGGAGGCGATTGCCAGGGCGGGGGTGTTTCCTTATCAGTTGATGTCGGCGTATATGGCCGCGTCAAGCGACGTGCCGCGGGCCATCAGCGACGCCCTGCAGGATGCGCTGGAGCTGTCGCTCGCCAATGTGCCCAAGGTCGAAGGCAAGGTGGTGATTTGCCCGGATGTGTCGGGATCGATGCAGTCGCCGGTGTCGGGTTACCGTGGTACGGCCACCTCGACGGTGCGCTGTATCGATGTGGCCGGACTGATTGCGGCGGCCATGCTGCGCAAGAATCCGGATGCGCTGGTGCTGCCATTCGAGAATTATGTGCGGGTGTGCGACCTGAATGCCCGCGATACGGTCATGACCAATGCGCAGAAGTTGGCGGCGATAGGCGGTGGCGGTACCAATTGCAGTGCTCCGCTGGCGCAGATGAACAAGCAGAAGGTGATGGCCGACCTGGTGGTGTACGTGTCCGACAATGAATCGTGGATCGACCAGCGTGCGGGTGCCACGGCGACGATGGCGCAGTGGGCGGTGTTCAAGGAGCGCAATCCGGCGGCGCGGCTGGTGTGCATCGACTGCACGCCGAACAGTACCAGCCAGGCGGCGGAGCGTGCCGGTGTATTGAATGTGGGTGGTTTTTCGGACGACGTATTCAAGATCATCGCCGCATTTTCGGCCGGCCAGCTGGGCGCCGGACACTGGGTGGGCGAGATCGAATCGATCGCGCTGGAGTAAGGAAGGTTGACGTACCGGTTTTGAGTGCAGCGCGAATGCAGATGCGAATACATTTTCCCATGTTCCATTTCGCATCGACTCTTTGTCGCACTGTGCTCAATCGTTTTACCCCGAATGCAGGCAGGACTACATAGGGAGCTGCTTTTGGCTTGGCGCCGGCAGCTGATGTCCCGCCGAACCTTGTCGGGAATTTGTTGTACAGGTTTTGAGTGCAGTGCGAATGCTTGATGCGAATACATCCTTCAAAATTTACTTCGCATCGGATCTTTTGTCGCATTGTGCTCAATCGTTTTACCCCGAATGCGGGCAAGGACTACATCGATGTTGTGCTTTGGCGTTATGCCGGCAACAAGTGTCCTGCCGATCTTGTCGGGAATTATTTTAGGGCGAATGCAGTCCGGATTACATTGCGTTCCCGGTTCGAGTCCGGGCGGTTGCGCGAGCGGCCGTAGCTCAATTGGTAGAGCAGATGTCCGGGCGATGTTGTCGCCCCCCTTGTTTCGATGAATGCGGATGAAATTACATGGACGAGCGCCGAAGCGTGCTTCGGCAAAATCCGGTTCGATTCCGGTCGGCCTTGTGCCTGGCTCATTATTTCATCAACCTTGTCATCACCTTTTATACCGAGAAAAATTATGAAAAACGAAAATTACGATGTCCTGAACGTGGAAGATGGCCGCCATGTCAAAATGTGGACCAAAGGCGTCCCGGTGGAGGACGTGGCCAAGAAGCAGCTGGCCAATACCGCCAAGATGCCTTTCATCTACAAGCATATCGCGGTCATGCCGGATGTCCACCTGGGTAAAGGTTCGACCATCGGTAGCGTGATCCCGACGCTCGGCGCGGTGATTCCGGCGGCGGTGGGCGTGGATATCGGTTGCGGAATGATGGCGGCCAAGACCACCCTGACCGCGAACGACCTGCCGGATAACCTGTCGGCCCTGCGTAGCGCTATCGAGCGCGCCATCCCGCACGGTATGTCGCCGAAAACGCGCGGCTTCCGTGGCCGCGATGAGGGTTCGTGGAATACGCCGCCAGCGGCTGTGGATGTCGCCTGGGGCCAGTTGAAGGAGGAATTCGACGCCATCTGCCTGAAAACGCCGAAGCTGAAAACCACGAATAACTACCGTCACCTCGGTACCCTGGGTAGCGGTAACCACTTCGTCGAGGTGTGTCTGGACGAGGTAGGTTTTGTGTGGTTCATGCTGCATTCGGGTTCGCGCGGCGTGGGTAATGCCATCGGTACCCACTTCATCGAGCTGGCCAAGAAGGATATGCGTACGCACTTCATCAACTTGCCCGATCAGGACCTGGCCTACCTGGCGGAAGGTACGCAGCACTATAACGACTACATCCAGGCGGTCAGCTGGGCGCAGAAATTTGCGCGCACCAATCGCGATGTGATGATGCAGAACCTGATCACGGCGGTGCGTACCGTGATCACCAAGCCGTTCGAGACGCACGTGGAAGCGGTGAACTGCCACCATAATTATGTGCAGAAGGAGCATCACTTCGGTAAAGATGTGCTGATTACCCGTAAAGGCGCCGTGTCGGCCCGTCCGGGTGAGCTGGGAATTATCCCGGGGTCGATGGGAGCGAAGAGCTTCATCGTGCGCGGAAAAGGTAATCCGGACAGCTTCAACAGCTGCAGCCACGGTGCCGGACGCACCATGAGCCGTACCGAAGCGAAGCGCCGTTACACGCTCGATGACCAGATCAAGGCCACCGAGGGCGTGGAGTGCCGCAAGGATGAAAATGTGATTGACGAGATTCCGATGGCGTACAAGGATATCGACGCGGTCATGCACGCCCAGCGCGATCTGGTGGAGGTGGTCCATATCCTCAAGCAGGTGGTGTGCGTCAAAGGCTGATGCGGCTGCTGCTTACTATATATAAGAAGAAGAGTTAAAGATGATTGAATTAGATGGCGCCGTCGGCGAAGGCGGCGGACAAATCCTGCGCAGTGCGCTGACCTTGTCCATGATTACCGGGCAGGCGTTTTGCATCAAGAATATCCGGGCCGGGCGCAAGAAGCCCGGACTGCTGCGCCAGCATCTGGTGGCGGTGCAGGCGGCCACGCAGATCAGCGGCGCTACCGTCACCGGGGCGGAACTGGGTTCGCAGACGCTGGTTTTTGCGCCAAAGGCGATCAAGGGTGGCGATTACCAGTTCGCGATCGGCTCGGCCGGCAGCTGCACGCTGGTGCTGCAAACGGTGATGCTGGCATTGCTGCATGCGGACGGGCCGTCGACGGTGCGCGTCAGCGGTGGCACCCATAATCCGATGGCGCCGCCGGCGCAGTTTCTGCAGCGCGCCTATCTTCCTTTGCTGCGCAAGATGGGTGCCGATATCGACATCGAGTTGCTGTGCTCGGGGTTTTACCCGGCCGGTGGCGGCTGCGTCGTAGCGACGATCGCTCCCTGCCCACAATTGCGGCAGATGACGTTGATGGAGCGCGGTGCGCGCGTTGAGGGATATGCCGAAGGGATTGTGGCAGGGTTGCCCGCGTCGATTGCGCTGCGCGAACTGGAATGCGTCGGCCTGGGGATGAACTGGACCGGCGATCAGCTGCGCATGCGTGGATTGCCGGGCGAGCAGGGGCCGGGGAATGTCTTGCTCATTACCCTGGAATACGAGCATGCGACCGAGGTGTTTTGCGCTTTTGGCGAAAAAATGGTCAGGGCCGAGACCGTCGCCAAGGACGCCATGCACGAAGCGCGCCGCTATATCGCGTCCCAGGCGGCGGTGGGCGAGCACCTGGCGGACCAGATGATGCTGCCGATGGCGCTGGCTGGCGGCGGCAGTTTTACGGCGGACGTGATCTCGCAGCATGCCATCACCAATGCGGAGATCATCGGCCGTTTTCTGCCGGTCGCGATCACGCTGGAAGAGGGCGAACAGCGCAGCACCTGTACCGTTCGTGCGACGGCGTGAAAAGAGTCCTTGCCAGCGTGGGGAGGGCTTTGCTATAGTTCGCCTCCCCGCTGAAAGGGTTAACGAAATCAAGTAGTTAGCAGGCAGTCGGGAGTGTCCCGAAAGAGACGCGGTAGCAAAGAAGG
>NZ_JAQOZV010000028.1:0-91004 GCF_030348125.1 Massilia sp. DJPM01 | reverse complement strand
TGCCTATGTGACCACGCCCTTGCGCTGGACGCCGTTGCAACGTTGCGGTTTTATCTATACCACCCATGCCGGCGCCATCATCCTCGCCGCATCGATGCTGCCAAACGGCTTGCTGTACGGTCTGGCCGGCGTCACCGGCTGCTTGTTCACCGTGTCCCTGATCGCGATCCGGCTGTCCACCTTTGCAGCCATCGTGGCCCTGCCCTCGTTGATGTTCTTCGTGATGAGCGCCGCGACGCTGACTGCGTTCGGTTTCATCAACAACGTGATCTTGTATATCTTTTCGCTGATCATGGCGGCCACCCTCATGCTCGCGATCCGCGTGTTTCGCCAGCGTGCATTCTTATCAGAGAAAGCGCTGCTGTACAGTTCGCGTCACGATAGCATGACTGGTGCCTGCAACAAGGCCTTCCTGACCGAACTGGCCGAGCGCGACATCGTGCTGGCCCGCCGGCACGGGCGCCCGCTCGCGGTGGCCATGCTCGACATCGATCACTTCAAGCGTATCAACGATGAGTTTGGGCACGCGGTCGGTGACGAAGTGATCCGCCAGCTGGCCAGTACCTGCGTCGGCACCTTGCGCTCGATCGACCATTTCGGCCGCATCGGGGGCGAAGAGTTCGTCGCCATCATGCCCGAGACGCGTATGGCCGATGCCATTCGCTGTGCCGAGCGCATGCGCGGAGACATTGAGCAGCTCGCCGTCGCCACGCCGCAAGGCACACTGCGCTTCACGGCCAGCTTCGGCGTTGCAATGCTGACGGAGCAGCATGCACATTGGAGCGCATTGTTGAATGACGCCGATGGCGCCATGTATCGCGCCAAGAACACGGGGCGCAATCGGGTCGCGGCAGCCCCATAGCACGACACTAGTCGCCAGTCGCGCGCGCGGGCAATGCCCAGCACCAGTCCGATGCCTGCGCCCAGCAAACCCGACCCTGCCGCCGAGCGCCATGGATTGGCCTGTACCAGTTTGTCGGTGGAAGCAGCCACATTCTTGATCAAATGGAGCGTTTTGCGTTCCACTTCATGCGCTTTCGAGATGCTGCACGAGAGCAAGTCCATGCCCTTCTTTTGCAGTTCGATGGCTTTCGCGCCGCTGGCCGCATTGGCACGCCAAAGAAACACCGTTCCTTATTACTTTTTGGCTTATGCGTCATTTCTGGCCTTCTCCCGGCTGCTCCTCGTCTGTTTTGATGTGAGTCAAGTATTTAGCCTGAATGCTCAGCTGATTCATAGTCCACTTTTTACTCTAGAAAGGTATCGTGAAGCTCAAATTTCTCGGTGCGACTGGAACTGTCACCGCTTCCAAATACCTCCTGAGTTCCGGCGCGAGCAACATTCTCGTCGATTGCGGCCTGTTCCAGGGCTACAAGGAGCTCAGGCTGCGCCTGAGGGCTACCTAAGCCAGCCGCTTCTTGCCTGCCAGGCAACATATTGCGCGTCGCATAAACTTGTTCATATATTACTATTCTGCGCGGCATTTGTTGTGAAAATTCCCGTGCGGAAACAAAAAAGTATGAATTAGGAAATATTTTCATTTCCGAGGCTAAATACCTAAACTAAAAAAAATTTCCGTGGATATATGGTTATCGGTAAATTTTTGCGTGTCGATCATAGTTTTTATACAACATAAATCAATTAATTAGTTACAGGACAAACACACTATGGTAGCGATTGTCAGCGGCGGCGGTTTGGGTCTCATCGGTGGTTCAATGTATGCGTTGGGCGGGCAGCAGGGCGCGGTTGGCAACGCAACGTTCGGCCGCAATGGCAATCAAGTGTATGTCAACGCCGCCAACGGCAATCTGGTGGTGCAGAACCGCGACGAGTTCCTGGCCTCGCGCGGCTTCGACACGGCCCTGACCCGCACCTATAACAGCCAGGGGGCGTTTACCGACAAACTCGGCTTCTACATCGACGCCGACAACGGCGACAACTTCCGCTTCGGCAGCTACAAGAAGGTGGCTGCAGCCGGCAAGCTGAATGCGGCGGGCGGCACCGTCACCCGCACCGATGGCGACGGCACCACCAGCGTCTACCACTACGATGCAACGCGCGGGCTGTACGTGGGCACCAGCGGCAAGGGGGCCTTCGACACCATCAGCTTCAGCGCCGCGAACGGCGCCAAGCCGCAGACCTGGAACTGGACCGATGGCGACACGCAATCGACGGAGGTCTATAACGCCACCGGTTTGATCATTTCCGCAAGCGATACCGACGGCAACGCCAGCACCTTTACCTATAGCGGCCGCCTGCTCAAGAGCGTCACCTCGTCCTCGGGCGACGTGCTGCACTTCGACTATACCGGCAACAACCTGTCGCAGATCCGCACCGTCAGCGAGGGCGTGACCCAAACCAGCACCCGCTACACCTACGACGCCAGCAACCGCCTGGCCAGCGTGACGGTCGATCTGAGCCCGGACGACAATAGCGTCGCCGACGGCAACGTCTACCGTACCGCCTACACCTACGACGGCAGCAGCCGCCGTATCGCCACCATCACCCAGACCGACGGCAGCGTACTGGCGTTCACCTATCTGCAGGTCGGCGCCGACTATAAAGTGGCCAGCATGACCGATGCCCAGGGCCGCATCACGCGCCTGGCCTACGATAGCGTCAACCGCCGCACCGAGATGACCGATCCGCTCGGCTACGTCACCACCTTCGGCTACGACGCCAGCAACCAGCTGACCGACGTGCTCAGCCCCGCGGTGAACGGGGTGCGTGTGCGCACCAGCTACACCTACGATGCCAGCGGTAACGTCACCCAGGTCACCGACGGCAGCGGCAATGCCGTTACCATGCAGTACGACGGACGGGGCAACCAGACACTCCAGCAAGATGCCCTGGGCAACACGGTGGCGCGCACCTACGGCAGCACCAACCTCAAGCTGACCGAGTCGATCCGCATGGGCGCCGGCGCGCCACTGGTGAGCCGCTACGCCTACGACAGCCGCGGCCACCTGCGCTTTTCCGTCAGCGCTAGCGGCCGCGTCACCGAATTCCAGTACGATGCCAAAGGCCAGAAAACTGCCCAGATCGGCTACGCCGGCGCCCAGTTCGACGTCGCCGCGCTCGCCGAAAACGCCAGCGTCAGCGAAGCGGCGGTCGCGGCATGGGTCGAGGCCCACGACAAGTCCCAGGCCGAACGGATCGACTATACCTACGACTTTCGCGGCCAGCTGGCCTCGTCGACGACCTACACGGCGCTCGACGCGGCCGGCAAGGGCGTGCCCGAGGGCGGCGCCACCACCCGCTACGTCTACGACCAGGAAGGGCGCTTGCTCAAGTCGATCGACCCGCGCGGCGCATCGATGGTCACCAGCTACAGTTACGATGGCCTGGACCGCCTGCTGTCGAGCACCGACGCGCTGGGCCAGCAAACCTTGACCCAGTACGACGACGCCCACAACAAGACCGTCACGATCCAGGCCAACGGCCTGGCGTCGACGGCGACCTACGACGCCAGTGGCGAGCTGACCAGCGTCATCCAGAGCAGCCACAATGGCGGCGCAGTGCTGGGCGCGGCACGCAATGTATACGATGCCAACGGGCGCCTGACCAGCACCCAGGACGCGGCCGGCGTGCGCACCCATTTCATCTACGACGAGATGGGCCGGCGCGTCGCCATGATCGATGGCATGGGCGCCCTGACCGAGAGCGTTTTCGACGCCAGCGGCAACCTGGTCAAGTCGATCCGCTACGCCACCCTGGTCGATGTGCAGCTGCTGGCCGACGCCAACGGCGCGCCAGTCACGCCAAGCATGGCCGCAATCCGTCCGCAAGCGGCAAGCCTTGACCGCGTGGTACGCCAGGTGTACGACAAGGACAACCGCCTGATCTACACGATCGACGAAGCCGGGTACGTGACCCAGCAGTTTTTTGATGCCGCCGCGCGCCTGACCGATGTGGTGCGCTACAACAGCGCGCTCGACCTGGCAGCCTTGCCGGCCAGCGTCACGCTGGCCGACGTCGTCGTCACGTCCAGCGCCGACGACCGCCACGTGCGCAATTTTTACGACGCCGACGGCCGCCTGGTGGGCAAGCTGGACGCCGAGGGCTTCCTGACCGAGAACAAATACGACGGCGCCGGCCAGCTGACCGAGATGGTGCGCTACGCCAGCGCCACCAGCAGCGCCCTGCGCAGCAGCGCCACCCTGGCCGAGCTGATGCCGGCCGCCTCGGATGCCGACATCCACGTCAAGCAGTACTACGATGCGCGCGGCCAGTTGATCGGCAGCGTGGACGCCGAAGGCTATCTGACGACCACGGACTACGATCTGGCCGGCAACCAGAGCCGCGCCACCCGCTTCGCCAACAAGGTCGCCAGCACGGCCCCTGGCGCGACCCTGGCCGCGATCCGTCCGCAAGCCAGCCCGGCCGACCAAAGCCGCTCCTACGCCTACAATGCGCTCAACCAGCTGGCGCAGCTCACTGACTTCGACGGCACCCAGAGCCGCATGCACTACGATAGCGTCGGCAATCTGGTCTCGACCATCCGCGCCGCCGCCAGCGCCGGCCAGCGCACCGAGCTCAATCAATACGACCTGCAGGGCCGCCGCATCGCCAGCCTGTCGGCGCAGGGCGCCAGCCACCTGAGCGGCAACGCCGCCCTGGACGCCCAAGTATGGGCCGATTACGGCACCAACTACCAGTACGACAAGCATGGCCACCTGACCCGCGCCACCGATGCGCTGGGCCAGAGCACCCTGTTCTTTTATGACGCGGCCGGGCGCCAGACGCACAGCGTCAACGCGCTGGGCGAAGTGACGGGCACGCGCTACAACGCGTTTGGCGAAGCGAGCGCCACGATCACCTATGCCAGCCGGATTGCCACCGCGGGTCTCGCCGGCGGCGCCAATGGCAGCCTGCTGACGCTGCTGGCGGCGGCCAGCGATCCGCTGCGCGATACCCTGATCCAGCGCGACTACGATCTGCGCGGCCAGATCAAGGCCTTGATCGATGGCCTGGGCAACACCACCGGTTTCAGCTACAACGCCTACGGCGACTTGCTGGCCCAGCGCCGCCCGATCAGCGCCGCCGTCAGCGAATTGGTCAGCTTCAGCTACGACAAGCGCGGCCTGCGCACCGGCCAGATCGACGGCCTGGGCGGCTTGAACCGCGCCACCAGCACCCAGTACGATGCCTTCGGGCGCGCCGTGGCCAGCGTGGACGCCAACGGCCACCTGCGCACCAGCACATTCGACCGCAACGGGCGCACCGTCACCACGCGCGACGCCATGGGCGCGGCCATCGCCACCAGCTACGATGCGTTCGACCGGGTGCTGACCCAGACCGACGCGATGGGCCAGGTCACGCGCTACGCCTACGACGACCAGCAGCGCAGCATCACCATCACCGCCGCCGACGGCGTCAGCACCAGCACGACCCGCAACGCATTCGGGCAGGTCATCAGCATCATCGATGGCAACGGCAACACGGCCAGCTTCGCCTACGACTTGAACGGCAACCTGGTGCGTGTCACCGATGCCGTCGGCAACGATACCACCCAGGTGTTCGACCAGGCCGACCGCCTGTTCTCGACCACGGACCGCAACGGGATGACGACCGCATACAGCTACGACGCGGCCAATCGCCGCCTCAGCCAGCGCGTCGACACGGCCGGCCTGAATCTGACCACCAGCTGGACCTACGACGCCAAGGGCGACATGGTGGCCATGCTTGATGCCAACGGCACCTTGAGCACCACCGAATACGACCGTAACGGCCAGCAAGTCCGGGTCGTGCTCGACCCGGCCGGCCTGAACCTGCGCACCGAGTATAGCTACGACGCCCAGGGCCACACCCTGAGCGTGGTGCGCGGCGACGCCAACGGCGACGTGCGCACGACCAGCTACAGCTACGACCAGCTCGGCCGCCGCGTGGCCGAAGTGGTCGACCCGAACGGCCTGGCACTGCGCACCGTCTACCAGTACGACCTTGGCGGCAATGCCACCACGGTCATCGATCCGAACGGCCACGCCAGCACCTTCGCCTACGATGCGGAAAACCGGGTTGTCAGCAGCAGCGATGCGCTGGGCAATGTGACCAGCTACCGCTACGACGCCAACGGCAACAAGACCAGTCAGACCGACGCCAACGGCAATGCGACCCAGTTCGCCTACGATAGCCAGAACCGCCTGACGGCGCAGACCGACGCGCTTGGCGCGGCCACGGTCCACGCCTACGACGCCGCCGGCAACCGCATCAGCACGACCGACGCCAACGGCCATGTCAGCACCTTGCGCTACGATGCGCTCAAGCGTCTGGTCCAGCAAACCAATGGCATGGGACAGACGGAAACCTACAGCTACGACAAGATCGGCAACCGTACCGCCTACCTCGACGCCAACGGCAATCTGAGCAGCTATGCCTACGACGCCGCTGGCCGCCAGACCGTGATCACCGACAGCCTCGGTGGGCAGACCCGCTATGCCTATGACAGCGTGGGCAACCGGATCGCGCACATCGACGCCAACGGACATGCCACCAGCTACGATTACGACAAGGCAAGCCGCCTGATTAACGTGCGCCAGCAGGTCAGCAGCGCTGCCGGCGACCAGAAATGGGTCGCCAAGGTCGAGTGGGTGGCCGATGCCAGTAACACCGCGGGCGGCTATTATGAAGACCACGGCGCCTTTGTCGGCGTCGACCCGGCCGAAACGCATGAACTGCTGACCCATTTCGTCTACGATGCGGTCGGCAATGAGCGCGTGCAAATCGACGCCAACGGCAGGCAGACGAGCAAGCTGTACGATGCCGCCAACCGTCTGGTGGCCAGTACCGATGGCGCCGGCAACACCACGCGCTACCAGTACGATGGGGTCAATCGTACCGGCCTCACCGACGCCAATGGCAATACGACCAATTTCACCTACGATGCCGCCAATCGCCTCAGCGGCAGCACCGATCCGCTTGGAAATACCGTTTCCTACGGCTACGACAAGGTTGGCAACAAGACCCGTTCAAGCGATCAGAGCGGCGCCATCAGCACCTATCAGTACGACGCCGCCAATCGCCTGGCGCTGCATACGGATGCGCTCGGCAATACCGAGCAGTTCGCCTACGACCAGGTCGGCAACCTGGTGCTGTCGCGTGACTTGAACGGCAACACCAGCACCTACACCTACGATGGCGCCGGCCGGGTCGTCTCGCTGACCGATCCGCTCGGCAAGGTGGAAACCTATGCCTACGACGCCGTCGGCAACCGTACCGCGCTGGTCGACCGCAATGGCCACGCGACGCGCTTCGCTTTCGACCGCAACAACCGTCTGGTCAGCCAGACCGACGCGCTCAATGCGGTTACCGCTTTTGCTTACGACAATGTCGGCAACCGCACCCGGATGACCGATGCGAACGGCAACGCCACCGACTACGAGTACGATCAAGCCAACCGCCTGGTCAAGACCATCACGGCGCAGCGCACCGAGATCATCGCCGACCCGAACGGCAACAGCGCCAACGACCGCAGCTACGAGCGCAAGATCGCCACGCGCTATGTGTACGACGGCGTCGGCAACCGCATCGCCACCATCGACGCTAACCAGCACCGCACCAGCTACGTCTACGACGGCGCCAACCGCTTGCTCAAGACGGTCGACCCGCTCGGCGGCGAAAGCGTGCAGCAGTACGATGGCGCCGGCAACCGGGTCGCGCGTACTGACGCCAACGGCAACGTGACGACCTTCGTCTACGACGCCGCCAAGCGCTTGACGCGCCAGATCGACGCCCTGGGCCTGGTGACCACGTTCAGCTATGATGCCAAGGGCAACTTGCTGAGCACAAGTGACGCCAACGGACATACTACCAGCCAGGTGTTCGACGCCGCCTCGCGCCTGCTGAGCCGCACCGATGCGCTCGGCCAGGTGAGCGCGTTCGGCTATGACGCCGTCGGCAACCAGACCAGCCTGACCGATGCCAACGGCAATGTCACCCTGAGCAGTTTCGACGCCAACAACCGCCTGGTCGCCTCCACTGACGCGCTCGGCTTTACGACGAGTTATGCCTACGATGCCGTCGGCAACCGCATCACCGAGACCGACGCGCAGGGCCACAGCAGCCGCACGGTGTACGATGCGGCCAACCGGCCGCGCAACGCGACCGATGCGCTGGGCAATGTCGAGCATTACGAATATGACTTGGTGGGTAACCGTACCGCCGTGATCGACCGCAATGGCCATCTGACCCGCTACGACTACGATGCCGGCAAGCGCCTGGTCGCGATCCGTGCGCAAGCCACCGGCGCCGCCGCCGATCCGGCCCTCGTGCAGCAGGGCGCGGTATTGCAAAGCGGTTTCTGGGTCGCTCAGGGTAGCGATAGCAATGGCAAGGAGGTCGGCTACTGGACCGATTGGGCGATACAGGGCGGCGCCCCGGCACCGCTCGCGGCCGCGCTGGTCACCACCTACGAATATGACGATGTCGGCAACCGCACGGCCCTGATCGATGCGAACGGCAACAAGACCCGCTTCGTCTACGACGCGCTGGACCGCCTGGTCTCCAGCACCGACGCCCTCGGCCACAGTACCAGCTATCAGTACGATGCGCTCAACCGCATCGGCCTGACTGACGCCAACGGCAACAAGACGGCGTATGCCTACGATGCCGGCAACCGCCTGGTCAAGACCACCGATGCCTTGGGCAATACCGAATTGCTCAGCTACGACGCAGCCGGCAACCGCAGTGCCGTGACCGACCGCAACGGCCAAATCACGTCCTTCGCCTACGACGCCGCCAATCGGCTGGTCCAGATGAGCGATGCGCTCGGCCACAGCGAAGCGTATGCCTATGACCGGGTCGGCAACCGGATCGCATCGACCGACCGCAACGGTCACGTGACGCGCTATGTCTACGACGCCAATCGGCGCCTGGCCGGCTTCACCGATGCGCTGGGCCACAGCGAAGCGTATACCTACGACAGCGTCGGCAACCAGACCGTGGTCAGCGACCGCAACGGCAACAAGACCACGTATGCTTACGATGCCGAACATCGCGTCATCGCGCAAACCGATGCGCTGGGTAACACCAGCCAGTACCAGTACGACAAGGTCGGCAACCGCAGCAGCGTCATCGATGCACGCGGCCACGCGACCCTGTACCAGTACGACGAGGTCAACCGCCTGGTCAAGACCATCGACGCCCGCACCGTCATCGACTACGTGCAGAAGTACGGCTCCGAATGGGATGCCGCCACGCTGCAGACAACGCCGTGGCGCGAGTGGAGCGTCAACCGCAGCTTCGAGCAGGTGGTGGCGACCCGCCATGTGTACGACGCGGTCGGCAACCGGATCGAGAGCATCAATGCCAACGGCAACAGTACCCAGTATGTGTACGATGCCGCCAACCGCCTGGTCGCGGTCAAGGATGCCGCCACCGGTGCGGCCAGCGATGTCGCGCTGGTGCGCGACGATGTCTGGGTCGACGCCGTGCTCGATATCAATGGCACCGAGCTGGTAGCGGGCCACTGGATCAGGAATAGTCTCAGCACCGTGGTAGCCGGCCAGCGCCACGATTACCTGACCCGCTTCGAATACGATGCCGCCGGCAACCGCAGCGCCATGGTGGACCGCAATGGCAACCGCACCGTGTACGTGTACGACGCCCTGAACCGCCTGAGCGCAAGCACCGACGCCCTCGGCCACACGCTCGCCTATCAGTACGACGGCCTGAACCGGATCAGTGCGACCGACGCCAATGGCAACAAGACGAGCTATGTCTACGACGCCGTCAACCGCCTGACCGGCACGACCGACGCGCTCGGCCACAGCATCACCCACGTCTACGACTTTGGCGGCAACCGCGTTGCCACCACCGATCAGAATGGGCAGGTGAGCAGCTATGTGTACGACGCCGCCGGCCGTCTGCTACAGTCGACCGATGCGCTGGGCAATACCAGCAGGGCCGCCTACGACAAGGTGGGCAACCGCACCGAAGCGATCGACCAGAATGGCCAGCGTACGGCCTACGCTTATGATGCCAACAACCGCCTGGTGGCGCTGACCGATGCCCTGGGGCAGACCGAGACCTACGCTTACGACAGCGTCGGCAACCGCACCAGGCTGGTCGACAAGAACGGTCACGCGACCGTCTACACTTACGACGAGCGCAATCGCCTCGTGAACTTGACCGATGCGCTCGGCAACAAAACGCACTACGACTACGACAATCTCGGCAACCGTACCCGCATCGTCGACGCCAATGGCCACGCGACCGTGTTCAGCTACGATGAGCTGAACCGCCTGGTCAAGACCGTCGATGGCGTCATCCGCATCGGCTACATCGAGTCTGTCCGCACCAATGGCCATTTGCAGGACAATGCGCGCAGCCTGGACCAGGCCGTGGCGACCCGCCATGTCTACGACGGCAATGGCAACCGCATCGAAACCATCGACGCCAACGGCAACAAGACCCGTTTCGAGTACGATGGCGCCGATCGCCTGCTCAAGTCGACCGATCCCCTGGGCGGCGTGAGGGCTTACGAGTATGACGCCGCCGGCAACCGGACGGCGCTGATCGATGCCAACGGCAACAAGAGCACGTATTTGTATGACGCGGCGAATCGCCACACCGGCACCGTCGACGCGCTTGGCTACCGGAGCGTGTTTACGCTTGACGCCGCCGGCCAGCGCATCACCCTGACCGACGCCAACGGTAACATCACCGGCTATCGCTACGATGCCCTGGGTCGCCTGGTCGGTACGGTCGACGCGCTCGGCCATGCCGACAGCAGCAGCTACGATGCGATGGGCAATCGCACCGCTTACACCGACCTGAACGGCAACGTCAGCGTCTATCAGTACGATGCCCTGGGGCGCCTGGTGCACAGCACCGATCCGCTGGGTGCGACCAGCAAGATCGCCTATGATGCGGTTGGCAACGTGCTGGTCACGACCGACTGGAACGGCAACCGCCGCAGTCACGCCTATGACGCCCTGAACCGCGTCATTTCCAGCACCGATGCGCTGGGCAGCACCGAAACCTACGGCTACGATGCCGTCGGCAACCGCACCAGCCAGGTCGACCGCAACGGCCATGCCACGACCTATCGCTACAGCGCGCAAGACAAGCTGCTCGGCGTCAAGGATGCCTTCGGCAACGAAGAGAGCTATACCTACGATGCCGTCGGCAACCGCCTGTCGCTGCTCGACCGCAACGCGCACGCGACGCTCTACAGCTACGACGCCAACAACCGCTTGACGGACACCGAGAACACCGTACTCCCGGCGCGCGGCGAAGACCGCCTGGTCGACGGGTATGACTACATCGTCGATGGAGTCGATGCCGACGGCAACGAATACGGCCACCAGGTCAACCGCCATGTTCAGCATGCCGCCACGGTAGCGGCAAGCACCTACCGTGCCACGCTGCGCTATGATGCGGTGGGCAACCTGGTCGCCTCCGTCGACCGCAACGGCAAGACCACCGCGTACGAATTCGATGCGCTTAACCGCGTCGTCGCCAGCACCGATGGCGCCGGCAACACGACCAGCTACACCTACGATGGCATGAACCGGACGGCACTGATCGACGCCAACGGCCACCAGACCAGCTATAGCTTCGATGGCGCCAACCGGATGACCGGTTCGACCGATGCCTTGGGACACAGCCAAACCTTCGCCTATGACAATAACGGCAATCGCATCGCGGCCACCGATGAAAACGGGCATGTCACCGCGTCGCTCTACGATGCCGACAATCGCCTGGTCAAGCTGACCGATGCACTGGGCAATAGCGAAGCCTATGCCTACGACAAGCTGGGCAATCGGGTGCAGTCGATCGACCGCAATGGGAATCTGACGGCTTACCAGTACGACGCGGAAAACCGCCTGACCAAGCTCACCGATGCGCTCGGCAATGTCGAGCAATACGCCTACGACAAGGTCGGCAACCGTACGGTCCTGACCGACAAGAACGGCAACAGCACCACCTATGCCTACGATGCGGTAAACCGCTTGACCAAGGTGACCGATGCGCTGGGCCATGTCACCCTGTCCGAGTACGACGCCGCCGGCAACCGCACCCGCACGGTCGATGCCAACGGCAACGCCACCGCGTATGAATACGATGCAATGAACCGCTTGGTCAAGAGCATCGTCTCGCGCACCACGGTCGAGTACAACGTATCGAACTCCTCGTATTACGATCCGGTCACCCATCAGCCCGGTCAGTACCACTACTGGGACAGCAAGGAAAGCTACGTCGAGGTGATCTCGACGATCTACGCGTACGACGGCGTCGGCAACCGCACCCGCGTCACCGACGCGCTCGGCAACATCGTCGAATACCGGTACGACGGTGCCAACCGCCTGGTCAAGATCCGCGAAGAAGTTGAACGCAACACCGGCGGCACCGAAACCTTCATGGCCACGCGCGGCGCCATGATGGAGACCCAAGCGACCAGCACCCCGGGCGAAGAGGTAGACAACGGCCTGTACCGCATTACCGACTTTACCCATGACGCGGTCGGCAATGTGCTGTACGAAGACCGCTATTACGAAGATACGCGCTGGGGCGAGGGGGGCAGCGTCGACCCGATGCACTTTTGGATCCGGCGTGAATTCGATGCGGTCAACCGCCAGACTGCCCAGTTCGACGGCCTGGAAACCGCCACCAGGTTCGCCTACGACGCTGCTGGCAACCTGACCGCGCGCATCGACCCGAATGGAAACGCGACGCAATTTGCCTACGACGCGCTCAACCGTAAAGTCAGCCAGACCAGCGCGCTCGGCCATGTGACCAGCTTCGGGTACGACAAGAACGGCAATCTGGTGCGCAGTGTCGACCCGCGCGCCGCCGTCAGCATCCAGCAGTTCGATGCGCTCAACCGGCTGGTCCGGAGCACCGACGCCCTGGGCGGCGTTAGCAGCCAGAGTTACGATGCTGTCGGCAACATTCTCACCCACACCGACGCCAACGGCCATACCCGCAAGTATGCTTACGATGAAGTCGACCAGCGCGTCAGCACGACCGATCCGATGGGCGGCGTCAGCCACGCCGTGTTCGATGCGGTCGGCAACCGCGTGACAGCGGTCGACGCCAACGGCCACGCGACCACCTACGCCTACGATGCGCGCAACCGGAATACCAGCGTCACCGACGCGCTCGGCAATGTGACCAGCTACGAGTACGATGCCGTGGGTAACCGGACCATGGTTCGCGATGCGAACCAGAACGATCGCTTCTTCCGCTACGACGCGCTGCATCGCCTGGTCGAAGGCTACACGCTGGACGGCGACAGCGCCGCCGGCAGTGAACGATATACCTACAATGCGATCGATGGCGTGCTGCAGCGCTTTAACGAACTCGATCCGAATTTCCGTGACGGCGACTACGAATACAATCCGGCCGGACAATTGACTGGCTACCGCCACGGCCTCAGGCAAATTCGCTATGCCTATGACGATGCCGGCAATCTGACCCGGGTCACCGACAGCCTGGGCCAGGTCACCGTGCACGCCTACGATGCCGACAACCGCCGCGTCAGCACCACCGACGCGCTCGGCCAGGTGACGCAGTACCAGTACGATGAAAGCGGCAACACGACCGCACTGATCGATGCGCGCGGAAACACCACCAGCTACAGCATCGATCTGCTGGGACGCCAGGTACGCATGGTCGACGCCGAAGGCGGGGTCACCAGCACCACCTACGATGGCGCCGGCAATGTGCTGCTCAAGGTCGATGCGCGCGGTGCCAGCACGCATTTCGTCTATGACGGCAACGATCGCCTAGTCAAGAGCACCGATGCGCGCGGCGGCGTCACGACCAGCCACTACGATGCCGTGGGCAACCTCGTCAAATCGGTGGATGTGAAGGGGAACGCCACCAGCTTCAGCTATGACGCGCTGGACCGCCTGGTGGAGTCGACCGACCCGCTGGGCCAGAGCACAGGCTTCGGCTACGACCCGGTGGGCAACCGCATCAGCCGTACCGATGCGCTCGGGTTCGTCACGCGCAGCGAATACAATGCCGTCAACCAGCTGAAAGCGCGCATCGATGCGCTCGGCAACCGGACTGGCTACTACAGTTTTACCCACGGTCAGGCGCAGCATGCGGTCGATGCCAACAATAACGGCAGCACCACCGATCTTGACGAGCACGGCCAGGTCCAGCACGAATACGACGCGCTGTACCGGGGCGTCTACCATTACCGCGACGCCAACGGCAATGTGTACCAGTTGCTCGGCCTGAACGGCGCCATCACCCACAACTATTACGATGCCGATAACCGCCTGACCGATAGCGTCGACAGTCTTGGTTATGTGACGCACAATGAGTACGACCAGAACGGCAACCTGATCGCGCAGACCCGCTACGCCACCGCCGTCGCACCGCCGACGACCAATTGGACCACATGGGAAAAGCCGGTCGTGACCGTCTCCGACCAGGACCAGACCGTCACCTTCACCTACGATAAGCTGAACCGCCAGCTGAGCCGCACCGATGGCCTGGGCAATGTCACCAGCGTCACCTATGACGCCAATGGCAACCAGACCAGCCAGACCGACGGCAACGGCAACGTCACCAGCTTCAGCTATGACGCCGGCAATTTGCTGCTGTCGCAAACCGATGCGCTGGGCAATGTCACCAGCTCCAGCTACGATCAGAGCGGCAACCGCACGGAGAGCGTGGACGCGCGTGGCGCCCGCACCCTCAACGCGTATGACGCCAACAATCAACTGATCAGCGTCACCGATGCGCTCGGCCAGCGGCAAACCTACGCCTACGACGCGGTCGGCAACCGGGTCGGCATCACCGACGCCGCCGGCCAGCTGTGGGGCTACGGCTATGACGGCAATGGCCGGGTCGTGAGCGAAACCAGTGCGCTGGGCGCGCGCACCACCCATGCGTACGATGCGGTGGGCAACAAGATCGAGAGCAGCGATGCACTCGGCCATGCGACCACCTTCACCTACGACAAGATCAACCGCATCAGTACCCGCAGCGATGCGCTGGGCAACACCACCACCTATGATTACTCGCCCCGCGGCAACACGGGCAGCTGGATGACAGTGATCGACGCCAAGGGCGCGCGCGATACCTATCACTACGATACCGCCGGACGGATTGTCAGCCAGGAGGGCATCGTTGCGCGTCGAAAATACCTGTACGATGCGTTCGGCAACCAGACCGAGCAAATTTACAGCAACCACCGCAATACGGTCGATACCGGCAACCGCCTGAGCGGCCAGGTCGACTTCATGGGTAACTTCACGACGTTCAAGCACGATGCCGCGGGCAACCGCATCGAGGCGGTCGACGCCAACGGCAACAAGACGCGGTATACCTACGATGCCAACAACCGCCTGACCAGCCAGACCGACGCCAAGGGCGGCGTGACCAGTTACACCTACGACGAGGTCGGCAACCAGACCAGTCGTACGGACGCGCTCGGCAACACGGTCAGCATCGCCTACGACTTGCTCGGCCGCCAGATCAGCCAGACCGACGCCCTCGGCGGCGTCAGCAGCGCCAGCTATGACGCCGTCGGCAACCGCATCCAGGTCACCGATGCCAAGGGCAATCTGAGCGGATACGGCTACGATGCCGATCACCGCCTGGTCTGCCAGACCGATCCACTTGGCCATGTCAGCAAATTCGCTTACGATGCCGTGGGCAACCGCATCAGCGAACAGGATGCGCTGGGCCGCATCACGCTCAATGCCTACGACAAAGTCAACCGCCTCGCCACGGTGACCGATGCGCTCGGCGGCGTGACCACCTTCAGTTACGACAAGGTCGGCAACCGCACCAAGGTGCTCGACGCCAACGGCCATGCCACCACCTTCACCTATGCCTACGACAACCAGGTCGAGACCCGCACCGATGCCTTGGGCAACAGTACCCGTTACCAGTACGATGACTTCGGCCAACTGGAGTATATGCAAGACGCACGGGGCCATGCCAGCTGGTTCTATTACGACGAAAACGGCGCCCTGATCGGCAACCGCGATCCGCTCTACAATGGCGACAAGTATACCGTCGACGCGGTCGGCAACCGCACCAGCCATACCGACAAGAATGGCCACGTCACCACCTATACCTACGACGCACTGAACCGCCTGGCGGCGACCACTGATCCGCTGGGCAACGTCACTGCCATCGAATACGATGCGGTCGGCAACCGCATCGGCGTCATCGACGGCAACGGCCACCCGACCCGGTTCGCCTATGATGCCAATGGGCGCGTCCTCAGCCAGACCGATGCGCTGGGCGGCGTGACGGCGTTCAGCTACGATGAAGTGGGCAACCGCCTGAGCGTGACCGATGCGGCAGGCAAGGTCAGCAGCACCGCCTACGATGCGCTCAACCGGATCGTGAGCGAGACCAATGCCCTGGGCGACGTTGCCCATGTCAGCTACGACGCGGTCGGCAACCGCACCGCGCTGACCGATGTCAGCGGCTTTGTCACGACCTTCGCCTACGATAAGCTGAACCGTTTGATCAGCCAGACCGATCCGCTCGGCGGCGTGACCGCCAGCACGTACGATGCGGCCGGCAACCGCGTCGCCAGCACCGACGCGAATGGCCATGTCACCAAGTTCGCCTATAACGCGGCCAACCAGCTCAGCAGCCAAACCGATGCCCTGGGCAACACCACCAGCTACACCTACGACAAGAACGGCAATCGCTCGCGCGTCACGGATGCCCGTGGCGTGTACGCCGAGTCCATCTACGATAGCCTGAACCGCCTGTTGTCGCAATCGCGCTTCATGACCATAGAGAACGGTATCGTGCGGCGCGGCGTCACCTTGTATTATTTCTACGACAAGGTCGGCAATATACTCAAGACCAGTGAATCGGGCTTCGCCTCGGCAGCGGGACTCGACAGCTACACCTACGACGCCAGCGACCGCGTGGTCAGCCATACCGATGCGCTGGGCAACGTGACCCACTATGCCTACGACCGGGCAGGGCAGCGGACGGTGGCGACCGATCCGAACGGACATGCCGTCACCTACGGCTACGATAGCCTGAACCGCCAGACCAGCGTCACCGATGCACTCGGCAACACGACCACCTATGCCTACGACGTGGTGGGCAACCGCATCGCCAGCACCGACGCGAACGGGCACACCAGCACGTACGCCTACGATGCGCTGCACCGGATGCTCAGCCGCACCGGCGCCCTGGGCGGCAAGACCGCGTATGCCTACGACAAGGCAGGCAATGTCAGCGCCGTCACCGACGCCGCCGGGAATGTCTCGCACTCTTCGTACGACGCCAACGGACGCCTGAGCAGCCAGACCGATTCGCTTGGTAATGCGACCGCACATACCTACGACCTGGTCGGCAATCTCCTCAGCACCAGGGACGCCAACGGCCACACCACCGCCTACGCCTACGACGCGGTCAACCAGCTGGCGACGGTGACGGACGCGCTCGGTGGCGTGACCACCCATGCCTACGACGTCGTGGGCAACCGCATCAAGACCACGGACGCCAACGGCAATGCGGTGGTGTTCGTCTACGACAGCGCGCGCGATGTGCAGAGCCAGGTCGACGAGGCCGGCAACTACATCGCCTACGGTTATGACAACAAGGGTAATCTGCTGTACCAGGACAAGTTCAACCAGCACCACCGTGGCAGGGTGCATTCGACCTTCGATGTGCTCAGCCGCCTCGTCAAGACCGAAGCGCGCAATTACAACTCGTGGAACGATCAAACCGTCTCGACGCTCGGATACGACCAGGCCGGCAATCGCATCAGCAGCACCGACGGCAACGGCAACGTCACGACCTTCGCCTACGATGCCGCCAACCGCCTGACCAGCCAGACCGACGCCCTGGGCCAGGTGAGCAGTTTCGCCTACGATGCGGCCGGCAACCGCATCAGCCAGACCGATCCGAACGGCAACACGACTTCCTACACCTACGATGCCGAGAACAAGCTGGTCAAGCAGGTCGACGCCGCCGGCGGCACCAGCGCCTACAGCTATGACCTGCTCGGCAATCTGCTCAGCTCGACGGACGCGAACGGCAACAAGACCAGCTTCAGCTACGATGCCAATGGACGCCTGTTGAGCCAGACCGATGCGCTGGGCAATGTCAGCAGCTTCGCCTACGATGCGGTGGGCCTGCAGATCGCGCAAACCGATGCCGCTGGCGCGCTCATCCGCAGTAGCTACGATGCGCTCAACCGTTTAGTCAGCAGCAAGGATGCGCTCGGCCACGTTACCGGCTACGGCTACGATGCCGTGGGCAACCAGACCAGCGTGACCGACGCCAATGCGCATACCACGACCTACGTCTACGACAAGGGCAACCGCCGCATTGCCGAAACCGATGCGCTGGGCCACACCACGCGCTTCGCTTACGATGGCGCGGGCAATCTGGTATTGCGTACCGAAGCGAACGGCGCGCGCACCAGCTACAGCTACGATGTGCTGAACCGCCTGCGCCTCACGGAAGCGGCGAATGGCGTGCGCAGCCAGCATAATTACGATGCTGCCGGCAACCTCACGACCGTGGTGAACTATCACTCCACGCCGCTGGTGACGAATGCCTACGATCAGGCTAACCGCCTGATCAGCTCGACCGATGCGCTGGGCAATGTGACCGCGTATGCCTACGATGCCGCCGGCAACCGTACCACGATGACCGACCCCAACGGCAACGTCAGCCGCTACGCCTACGATAAGCTCAACCGCCTGGTCAAGACCACTGACGCGCTGGGCAATATCTTGCTCAATACCTACGATGCCGTCGGTAACCGTCTCGGCAGCACCGACGCCAACGGCCACCTGACGAGCTATACTTACGACGCCAATGGGCGCGCGCTCAGCCACAGCACCGCCCTCGGCCACACCACCTCGACTGTGTACGACAGCGTCGGCAATGTGATCACCCGCACCGATGCCAACGGCGGCGTGACGCGCATGGAGTACGATGCCGACCGCCGCCTGGTCAAGCAGATCGATGCTTTGGGAAATGCGAGCACCTTCACTTACGATGCGGTCGATAACCGCTCCGGCGTGACCGACGCCAACGGGCATACGACCAGCTTCGCCTACGACGTCGTGAACCAGCTGGTGGCGCAAACCGATCCGCTCGGCCGCGTCACCGCCTACGGCTACGACAGTGTCGGCAACCGCACCAGCCTGACCGATGCGCTGGGCAATATCACCAGCTATGAATACAATCTGGCGCACCAGATGGTCAAGCAGATCGATGCCCAGGGTGTCGCCACCGGGTTCGTCTACGACCACTTGGGTGTGCTCATCAATCGCACCGATGTTGATGGCCGCAGCGAGGGCAAGACCTACGATGCGGGCGGCAACCTGGTCCAGCAGAGAGACCGCAGCGGCAGCGTCACGAGCTATACCTATGACAAGAATGGCAACCGGGTCACGGCCACCGATGCGCGCGGCAACGTCACCACCAATGGCTACGACGCCTTGAATCGCCTGGTGACCCAAAAGGATGCCGCCGGCAACGTCACCGAGTTCGCTTACGATGGCGCCGGCAACCTGATCGGCAAGACCGACGCGCTCGGCCGCAAGACGGCGTATGTCTACGATGCCGACGACCGCCTGGTGCGCACCGACGATGCGCTCGGCGGCATGACACGCTACAGCTACGATGCGGTGGGCAACCGCAGCGGCCTGGTCGACGCCAATGGCAACGCCAGCAGCTTCAGCTTCGACGCCAACAACCGCCAGCTCAGCCAGACCGATGCCCTGGGCCATGTCGACAGCGCCAGCTACGACAAGGTCGGCAACCGCGTTTCCAGCACCGACGCGGCCGGCTTCGTCACGCGCTACGCTTTCGACGCCGCCAACCAGATGGTCAGCCAGACCGATGCGCTGGGCAATACCACCACCTACGCCTACGACCTGGTCGGCAACGTCATCGCCAGCACCGACGCCAACGGGCATAGCACCGCTTTTGTCTACGATAGCCTGAAGCGGCTGGTCAGCCAGACCGACGCCGTCGGCAATACCACCAGCTACACCTACGACAAGCTGGGTAACCGGGTGAGCACGACTGATCCGCGCGCGCACGTCGTGAGCTACGGCTACGATGCGATGAACCGCCTGGTCACCGAGCGCGGCGGGCCGGTCAACTTCACGCGCCGGTACGACGCGGTCGGCAACCTGGTCGCGTCGACCGATGGCAACGGCCACACCACCGCCTACACCTACGACGCGCTGAACCGGGTAGTGACGCAAAAAGATCCGCTCGGCAATGAAACGCAGTTCGCCTACGATGCCGTGGGCAACCGCACCTTGTTCACTGACGCCAACGGCAATGCCAGCAGCTATCAGTTCGATGCGCTGAACCGGCTGCTTGCCGCCACCGACGCGCTCGGCCGCACCACGCGCCACGCCTACGATGCGCTCGGGCAGCGCATCGCCAGCACCGACGGCAACGGCAACGTGACCCGCTTCGCCTATGACGGCGCCGGTCATCTGCTGAGCCAGACCGACGCCCTGGGCCAAGTCACGTCTTACGCATACGACAAGGTCGGCAGCATGGTGCGCAGCAGCGACACCGGCGGCGCCGTCACCACCTACGGCTACGATGGCATGCGGCGCCTGGTTTCCCGGGTCGACCCGGATGGCGCTGTCACGGTCTCGGCCTACGACAAGGTCGGCAATCTGATGAGCCGCACGGCGGGCGCCGGAACGGCCCGCGCGGCCACCACGCGCTGGACCTATGACGCCAGCAACTATGTCCTGACAGAAACGGATGCGCTGGGCGGCGTTTCGAGCTATCAATACGACGCCAACCATAATATTGCCAGCAGCGCCGATGCGCTCGGCTTCGAGACGCGCTTCGGCTATGACGCCAACAACCGCCTGACCGAACAAACCGATCCGCTGGGCAATGTCACCAAGTATGGTTACGACAATGTGGGCAATCTGCTGACCAAGACCGATGCGCGCATCAAGCAGGAACGCTTCAGCTACGATGCCGACAACCGCCTGCTGACCCACACCGACCGGCTCGGCGTGACCACCACCTACACTTACGATGCCGTGGGCAACCGCCAGTCCGAATTGCGCGGCGGTTTCACCACGACCACCATCTACGACGCGGCCAACCAGGCCGTGGCGGTGATCGACGGGAATGGTTTCCGCACCGACTATGCCTACGATGCGGCCGGCAATCTCATCGAGAAGCGGCGCCAGCTGGACCTGCAAAACACCAGCGAACAAGTCACCCGCCTGTACTACGACGCGCTCAACCGCAACGTGGCGCAGCGCAGCGCCGAAGGTTACCTGAGCACGGTGGACTACGATGCCGCCGGCAACGTCAAGACCACGACCGCCTACGCCACACGGGTGGCGCTGCCGGCCGGCGGCCAGCCGCAGGCGCTGCCGGGCGACCTGAAGTCGGTCAAGCAATTCGCCTACGATAGCATGCATCGCCAGACCGCCATGACGGACAGCAACGGCGCCGTCAGTGCCTATACCTACGATGTGCTGGGCAACCGCAGCGCCACCACGCTGTACCAGGGCACGGCCCTGGAGCGCACCAGTGTGGCCAGCTATGATTTGCTGGGGCGCAAGACGTCGGAAACCGATGCCCTGGGCAAGGTCACCAGTCATCACTACGATGCAGTCGGCAATCTGCTGAGCACGACCGATGGCGCCGGCACTGCGGAGGCGCGCATCACCGCCTACGTCTACGATGCCAACCGCCGCGTCATCCAAATGACCGACGCGCTCGGCTATGTAAGCGCGCGCACCTACGACGCCAACGGCAACCTGACGAGCGAAACGACGGGCGCCGGCCTGGCCGCGCAAGAGCGCACCATGCAGTACACCTACGACAGCGCCAACCAGCTCACCCGCCTGGTGAACGCCGCTTTCCCAAGCCAGTACACCACCTTCGCATACGACGCCAGGGGCAACCGCACCAGCGTCCTGAGCTCGAATGCCGACCAGACCGAGCAAAAATTCCATTTCGATGCGAACGGCAACGTCGACCTGATCACGGACGCCAAGGGCGTCACCACGCGCAATCTCTACGATGGCGCGGGCAACCTGACCGCCACCATCGCGGGCGAGAGCGTCAACGGCACGCCGCGCGCCGGCAACCATACCCGCTACCGCTTCGACCTGGACAATCGCCTGGTCGGTGTCACCGATCCCATGAACGGTAGCACCACCTTCGAACTCGACTACCAGGGCAACCGGATCAAGGTCAGCGACGCCGAAGGACGGGTGACGCAGCAAAGCTTCGACGCGTCCGGCCGCCTGCTGACCAGCCTGGGCGCGGACGGCGCCCTCAATACCAGCGTCTACAGCCTGGCCGGCACGCTGGTGTCGAGCACCTTGTCCAAGGCCGATGGCAGCGATGCGCGCACGACCAGCAATACCTACGATCTGCTGGACCGCCTGACCAGCACCACCGATGCGCTCGGCTACACCAGCAGCGTCACCTACGACCAGTTCGGCAACCGCATCCGCACTGTCAACGGTGCCTACCTGATCGCTCCGGGCGATGCGCGCTACAGCGCCGCCGCGGCCGCGCTGGCCAAGCCGGTCACGAGCTCGGCCAGCTACGATAAACTGAACCATGTCGCCAGCACCACCGATGGCCTGGGCATGCTGAGCACCTCGACCTACGACGCGCGCGGCAACCGTACCAGCCTGACGGTGGCGGCCAACAGCCCCGACGCGCGCGCCACCACCTACGCCTACGACCTGGCCGACCGCCTGGTCACCCAAACCACGCCGGCCGGCGCGGTGGTGACCTACCAGTACGCCTCGGCGCACCTGACCAAGCCGACCGCCGAAACCCATCACAACCGCTTCGGCCTGGCGCTGGTGACTACCTACACCTACGACCGCAACGGCCGCGTGCTCAGCGCCACCACCGGCGGCGAGACCGTCAGCCATGTCTATGACGTCGACGGCAACGCCAGCGCGACCTTCACCGGCGCGTCGAACGCGCCGCGCGGCGTGCTGCGCGAATTCGACGGCAACGGCCGCCAGACGGCCGAGATCGACGCCCTGGGCGCGCGCACCGAGTACACCTATGACAAAGTAGGCAACCGGCGCACCGTCAAGGATGCCAACGGCAACCTGACGACCCATTGGTACGATAGCGCCAACCGCATCAGCGCCACCCTCGATCCGCTCGGCTACCTGACCAGCTACCGCTACGACGTGGCGGGCAAGCAGATCGAAGCGCACCAGTACGCGGCGCTGTATGGTGGCAGCGTGGACCTGGCCAGCGTGCCGGTGCTCGCCGCCGGTCCGAACGACCGCATCGTGCGCGCCGAATTCGACAAGGGCGGGCGCCACAGCGCCGCCATCGGCGCCGATGGCTACCGCACCGTCTACACCTTGGACGCGGCCGGCAACCGGGTCGGCGTGACCCAGGCCGCGGGCCTGGGCATTGCGCGCACGGTCAAGACCGAGTACGACGCGGCCAACCGCGCCACCCGCCAGACGGCGGCCGACGGCGCCGTCACCACCTCGCAATACGACCGCGCCGGCAACCTGGTCTCGAGCCTGGTCAGCGCGGCCGGAGAACCGGCGCGCCTGACCACGTACACGGTCGACCTGGACAACCGGCGCCTGGCCTCGACCCAGGACCCGGGCGGCCTGAACATCACCCAGAGCGTCCAGTACGACGACCACGGCAACGTTATCGTCAGCATGGATGGCGAAGGCCGGATCATGCGCAACACCTATAACGCGGCCGGTCGCCTGGCGCTGGTACAGAATGGCGTCGGCCAGACGGTGCAGTCGTTCACCTACGACAACCACGGCAACGTGGTCACCGAATACGGCAAGGATGGCAGCAAGCAGTACATCTACGACGCCAACAACCGCAAGATCAGCATGTCGTTCGCCGCTACCTATGTGTACACGGTCGGCGCCAACGCCAGCGAGTACCGGACCAGCACGGTGACCTACCGCTACGACGGGCTCGGCAACGTGGTGCAGACGGCCGACGCCAGCGGCTTCCTGACCACCAATTATTACGATGCCGGCCAGCGCATGGTGGCCCAGCTCGATGCCGACAATGTGCTGCACGAGTACGATTTCAACGCCTTCGGCGAACGCAGCGCCGAGCGCCTGTACATGACGCGCCTCAGTGGCGCACGCGATCCGGGCGTGCGTCCGGGCGCGCCCGTGGGCGAGCTGCGCGCCTACCGCTTCGAATACGATGTGATGGGACGGCTGACGCGCAAGGTCTATCCCCAGGTGCAACTGGCCAGCCTGGCCACCAGCGGCGCCAGCCCGGCGACGTCGCTGGCGCTGAGCACACCCGAAGAGCGTTCCGTGTACGATGCCTTCGGCAATATCGTCGAATCGGTCGCGCTTGACGGTGGCCGCAGCCTCGGTTACTACGATAGCCTGAACCGCCTGGTGGCCCAGGTCGACGCCATGGGTTACCTGACCCGCTACGACTTCGATAACAGCGGCAACGTCGTCAAGAAACGCGCGTATGCCACCGCACTCGATACCGCCACCCTGAACCGCGCCACCATTCCGGCCGCGCCGGGTGGCAGCGTGGCCACCACCACCTTCGTCTACGATCGCGCCAACCGCATGATCGAACAGCGCGCGCCGGCGGTCATGGTGACCGACCAGAACACCCACGTCCAGACCGAACAGGTGCTCGTCACGCGCCGCGTCTACGACAAGGCCGGCAATCTCATTGAACAGATCGTCGGCGCCGGCAGCGGCGCGCAGCAGACCGAGTATTCCTATTACGACAGCCGCAACCGCCGCATCGGCTCGGTTGACGCCAGCCGCACCCTGACCCTGTACCAGTACGATGACCAGGCACGCCTGACCCGGGTCGGCCACTTCCTCACGCCGCTCGGCGCCGCGGTCGACCTGGCCACGGTGGCCAGCGACTACGCCTCCTTGCGCGCACTGGCCACCCCGAGCGCGGGCGACGAGTCGAAGACCTATGCCTACAACGCGCGTGGCCAGCTGGTCACCGAATCGACCGGCACCTCGGCCTTCAGCACCAGCGGCAGCACGGCGCTCGACTTCAACATCAGCGCCGGGGTGAGCTCGAAGAGCTATGCCTACGACGCCGTGGGCAACCGCAGCTGGACCCAGGACGAGTCCGGCGCGACCATTCGCAGCGCTTACGACGGCATGGGCCGCACGGTCCAGGTAATCCAGCCCGACAACAGCGGCACACGCCAGTTCTTCGATGCGGCCGGCAACACGGTGTCGACCTATACCGGTGAAATGAGCAACCAGGCCGTTGCCGCCACCGGCATGAAGGCGACCGTCACCGATGTGCTGACCCTGAACTACAACGTCGGCACGGCCGGGATGTCGTCCTACATTTTGTGGGACACCTCCTCGCACGCCGACCTGGCCAGCTACGCCAACCAGTCCGAGTCGAGCGCCAACCTGGCCTCGAGCGCGGCGACGACGACCTTGCCGCGCCCGGCCTACGGCAGCACGCTCTACTACCGCGTCATCACCCAGGACAATGCCGGTAACCGCGTCTACTCGAGCGAGCAGAAAGTAGTGATGCCGCAGCAAGTCGAGGACGTGCAGGTCAATCGTCCGGACGCGGCGACGATGTCGGTGCGCGTCAAGTTCGGCAGCAACGTGGTAGCGCCCGACCTGCTGTACGGTCCGCGCGGCTACGCCAACGGCGTCATGCACATGACCCTGGCGCAGGATGGCTACTATGAAGCGATCTTGCCGATCAACGGCGACCCGAACAGCTTCGGCTTCAAGCTGCAGTGGCAGGGCACCGACGGGGTGGCGTTTGCCACCGGCGAGAAATCGTTCCAGGCGCCGACCGACCGGGTCGGTTCGGCCACCAGTACCACCGAGAAGGTGGTTGCGGGCGGCATCGAGCTGGCCTACAACGTCTCGGTATCGAATCCGGGCACCGCGTTCTCGCTGATCACCGCGCAGTGGCGCGTGGCCGGCAGCGGCCTGCCGTTCGCGGCCACCGGTTCGCCCAACGGCCAGCTGACCCTGGGCGCCGAGCAGCCGTTGAGGGCCGGCACCACCTACGAGATCGTCATCAGCGGCGTCACCGCCGACGGCGTGGAAACCCTGATCGATCACGTGATGTTCGCCCCCACCGGTACCGATGGCAAGGCGGCGTCGTTCGGCGCCCTGAGCTGGACGCCGCCAGCGAGCGGCAGCACCCAGGCCGTGATCGTCGGCGGCCAGCTGGCCCAGACCGAGCGCTACGACGGTCGCCTGCTGGTACGCACCGGCTATTACGCTTCGAGCGCGCTGGGCCTGTACTACACCGACAAGGTGGCCGAGCCGCATAGCGTCTCGAGCACCGCGAGCGTGTGGCAGGAATGGGAACCCAAGCTGGTCTGGCACAGCGGCCTGTTCGGCAGCAACGGCCACTATGTCGACGAAGGCAAGTGGGTGCAGAAGGGCCACGATGTCGCCTTCAACGCCAGCTTGTCGGCGGCCGAAGCGGCGCGCGCCGCCTCCGGCCTGCATTTCTCGTGGCGCGCCACGGGCAGCGGCGACGGCACCACCTTCGGCAACGATGTGCTGATGAGCAGTCTGGGCGGCGGCAACTACCGCTACAATATGGACCACGTGCCGCTGCCGGCGTCCAGCTTCGATTACAAGATGTGGTACACGGATGCGCAGGGCCGTGAAGTGATCGTCCAGTGGAGCCAGGCGCGCAGCGACGTCAACAGCAACCGCGGCGGCTATTCCGACGTCGTCCAGGCGCGCGAGCAGGGTGCGCGCATGAGCGGGCCGTCGGTCAGCGCCGGCACCTACCTGGGTCGCATGACGGCCGCCGATTTCATGAACGGCATGCTGCTGCAGTCGCTCGATACCGGCCTGGCCGGCAACGTCCTCAACGCCAGCGCGAGCGGCGCCGGCTACTCGATCGAGTCGACCTACAACGCGCTCAACGCCAAGATCGGCAGCACCGAGACCGACGGCGTCTGGCGCGAATACCGGGTCGACGCCAACGGCCGCGCACTCGAGACGGTGACCCTGGGCGTGAAGGGCGGGGCCAACCGCACCAGCACGTTCGCCCAGTACGATTTGAACGGCAACAAGCTGGCCCAGTACGACACGGCCTTCGTCGCGGCCGGCGGCACCGAACTGCGCCGTCCCGTGACGCGCTACGCCTACGATTACCTGGGTCATATGCTGGCCCAGACCGATGCGGCGGGCAATACGACCTACTACAGCTACAACGCGGCGGGCCAGAAGATCAGCCAGACCGACGCCCTCAGCCAGGTCAAGACATTCGGCTACGATGCGCTCGGCCATACGGTGCAGGTTACCGATGAGGCTGGCTATACCAGGTACACGCGCTTCGACCAGGCCGGCAATATGATCCAGGAGATCGACGCCACCGGCCGCAGCACCTCCTATACCCGCGACGGCTTCGGCCGCATCACGGCGGTCATCGACGGCAATGGCGGTGTGACCGTCCTGCGCTACGATGTCCAGGGGCATGTGCTGCAGCAGGGCGATGTCGAATTCGAATACGACACGCGCGGCAACCGCACCGCCGAACACGATACCGGCAATTACTGGGGTCACCGGCGCAGCATGAGCTACGACAGCCTGGGCAGGGTGGTCAGCGTGACCACCAACCCGACCGTCAACGGCAGCTCGAGCACGTCGACCAGCTACCGCCGCTATGATGTGTTCGGCAACCTGATCGCCACCACCGATGGTGGCGGGAAAACCACGCAAAGCGTGTACGGCGGCTTTGCGCGCCTGCTGCGTTCGGTCGACGCCGACGGCAACGCGGTCGTCTTCAGCTACGATGAATTCGGCCGCCAGACCGGCGAAACAAGCCTGAACGCGGCGCCGCGCAATACCTGGCCCCAGTTCGGTGGCGGCGGCAACCAGCAGCAGGGCGGCCTGGCCGGCGCCACGGCCAGCGAACTGCTCGCCGGCGCGCGCAATATCCGCCGCAGCTACGACGACGCCGGCCGCCTGGTCGAGATCAACGACCTCGGCACCGGCGTATCGACCCGCTATTCCTACGACCTGCTGGGCCGTCGCGTGGGCGAAACCACCAGCGGCGCGGTGGACACGGAAGGGCGCAGCCACAACCGCATGATCGACTACGCCTTCGATGCGCTGGGCCGCATGACGCACTGGAAAGACGCGGTCACCGGCCTGGAAGAAACCGTCACGTACGACGCGGTGGGCAACCAGGTGCGGGTACAGGGCAGTGGCGGCGGAACCTCGGTCGACCATGGCACCAACTTCGACGGCGCCGGACGGGTGCTCAACCTGCGTGAGGGCGGCCCGGCCGGCGCCATCGTGGGCACATACACCTATGACGCGGCGGGCAACCGCAGCAGCTACCGCAGCGCCAACGGCGCCACCACGGTCTATCTGTACGACGCCCGCAACCGCCCGGTCAAGGCGTTTACCCAGAATCCGTCCGAAAACTACGGCGTCGCCGACAGCGATACGCGCTACGTCAGCGGCAACAACAACGGCAGCCCGACGTATGCCAGCGCGACGGTGCAGGACGCGCTCAAGGCGATCGCGCTGCGCAAGTACGCCGACATGAACCGCTGGACCAAGATTGCCGCCGACAATGGCCTGAGCAACTTCAGCGCCGATGCCCACGCCACCTTGCTGGGCCGCACCCTGGTGCTGACCCACGAAGAGGAAATCGAGTGGCAGTACGATATCGTCGGCAACAACACCGTGTACCGCGAGGTCAAGGACGGGGTCGAGTGGAGCAAGGTGGCGAAGACCTACGACAATGCCTCGAACATGCTCACCAGCCGCACCGATACGCGCGTGAAGATGAGCTTCGACAGCAGTTACGCCCCGCTGACTTTCAACGATGGCCTGCGTGCCATGACGCTGGTCGAGGTCATCAGCAAGGGCGGCAACACGGCGCCGTACGTCAAGCACGAGAATGAAGGGCAGGAGATCACCCAGCAGTTCAATGGTTCGGGCAAGATCAGCAAGTCGACCATGCGCACCTTCGGCAAGTCGACCAAGACCTATAACTACATTTACGATTACTACAACGATGGCCGCGAGAAGGGCATTCGCGCCTACGGCGACGCCAGCGGCAACGCCACCTTCGCCTACAACAGCAACAACAAGCTGGTGATGATGAACCAGGGCCGCGGCGACGGCCAGGACCGGGCCGAAATCTCGACCTATGTCTACGATAATGCCGACCATATCATCGGCAAGGTGCATGACGACGGCAAGGCGGCCACGCGCGACCGGGTCGACTACCTGTACGCGGCCGGCAACCCGGTGGCGGAAACGGGCACCAGCATCAAGAATGGCGCCTACACTGTGCTCGACAGCAAGAACTATGCGCTGTTCGAGAATTACGGCAAGGACTTCCCGGGCGGCGGCATGCAGTCGTACACCGTCAAGGGGGGCGAATCGTTGAAGAGCGTTGCCGATGCGATGTATGGCAATGCCAGCCTGTGGTACCTGATTGCCGACGCCAACGGTTTGTCCGGCAACGACACCCTGAAAGCCGGCCAGGTGCTGCGCGTGCCGTCGGCCAACGGTCCGGGCAATATCGATGCGGGCGCGCACAAGGTCTACAACGAGAACGATATTGTCGGCAGCAAGCTGCCGAACCTGAAATCGCCGCCGCCGAAAGGCAAGGGCGGTTGCGGCGGTTTCCTGCAGGTGCTGGTCATCATCGTGGCGGTGGTCGCCTCGTGCTTCCTGGGCCCGCAGATGATGTTGCTGGCGCAGGGCATGGGCTTCGCCGCCGGCGGCCTGGCCGCCACCGTGGTGGCGGGCGCTCTGACCGGCGCCGCCGTCAGCGTGGTCACCCAGGTGACCAGCATGGCGGTCGGCCTGCAGGACAGTTTCAGCTGGAAAGCGGTGGCGATGGGGGCGCTGGGCGGGGCCCTGACCGCCGGCGTCGGCAACCTGAGCGGCGGCATCAATACCGGCTCCTCGATCGTCAACGCCGGCATCAAGGGTGCCTTGTCGAACGTGGCGCAGCAGGGCGTGAGCATGATGATGGGCGAGCAAAAGTCGTTCAACTGGCGCTCGGTCGCCGCGGCCGGCCTCGGCGCGGCAGCGGGCGACGCGGTCGGCGGCCTGCTCAACGACAGCGGCCTGGCCAAGCCGGGCGAGATGGCGTATCGCCAGTTGACCAGTGCCAGTACCAGCATCGCCAGCCAGCTGGTCTCGACCGGCAGGATCGATTGGCGTTCGGTGGGCGTGAACGCCTTGATGATGCCGGTGAACGATATGGTGGCCAAGCAGGGATACACCGGCGTGGCTGACGCGCTGGCGCAAGGGGTTGTCGGCGCCGCGACCGCAAAACTGAACAAGCAAGATGCGTGGGCAGGCGCGATCGGGGGCGTGGCTGGCAGCGTCGTGGGCCAGTTGATGCCGAAGGCATTCGTGGCGATGGGTGACGATCCCTACGGCCAGCGCGGTGGCGACAAGACCTTGTTTACCGCCGATGTCCTCAGTGCCCAGGTCGGCATTCTGGGATCGAGCGTTGGCAAGGCCTTCGCCCAGTGGGCCGGCCGTGATCAGGGTGTCGCCGCTCAGGCCGCCCATGGCGCCGCGTCGTCCTCGTACAACGCCAGCGTGTCGGCTGTGCAACGTACGATGGCGGACAATGCCGCCAAGGCGAAAGCCGAAAGCGATCTGCAGCAGGCCAAGGCCAAAGCCGATGCCAAGGCCGAAGCCGAAGCCAGCTTGGCCGCAGCAGCGGCCAAGCCGAATCCGAACAGTGCCCAGGCAGGCACGCGGCCACGCAATCTGCTCGACGCGGCCTTGGGCAGCGACTTCAGCTACGACATGCTCGGCGGCATCAGCTTCAAGGGACAGCCGCTCGCGCTCGGTGGCGACGGTAGCGTAGAGCAGGCGCCGGCGGCGCCGAAAAAAGTCAAGGCCAGCGACTTCGGTGGTTCCACCGACCGCATCGCGCGCGCTAACCTGCCGAAAGGCGCCACCGAAGAGCAGGTGCACGAGTACAGCCTGCAGATCCTGAACGCCAACCAGATCGTCGACACCCACAAGGTCAAGGCGAATACGATGCTGACCATTCCGGATTACATTGCTGGCGGCACGGGCAGCACGGTCGCCGAGCAGGTATGGAAGCGCGGTAACAAAGTCGATGTACACCAGCGCGAAGTCAAAGCGCAGGCTGCCGCCGAGGCCAAGGCTTATGCGGCCGCGCGCCAGGCTGCAGAGGAAAGGGCGGCAGCGGTGGAAGTCAGTGCCAAGACCGCTGCAGCGCCTTCCGCCGCCACCGCGCCCGTGCCGGTGCGCACCGTGCAAGTGCAAGATAACTCGGTGAGCGGCCAGTGGAATTCGCTGGTCAGCAGTGCTGGGGAGTATGTATCCAAAGCAGGAAACTACGTCAGCAGCACGGCCAGTGCGCTTGCCGACGACATCAGTCACACCGCCGGCGTGGTTGTCAAGTCGGCCGGCAGGCTGGCCGACAGGGCATTGGACGCCAATATTTCCGTCCAGGCGGAATTCAAACGCCGCGTCGCCGACAGTGCTGCCCATGCCGACAGCAAGCTCGGCGCTGCGCTGTATACCTATGCGGGCAAGGGCATCGATGCTGCCTTGACGGCCAGCGGCACCGCCCTGACGGTGGCGTCGGATCCGATCCGCGCGGCCGAAAGCGCGCAGGAAGTCATTTCCGACGTCGTCGGCACGGGCGTCGACGCGAATATCCGCCTGCAGGGCAAAGCCAAAGCGTTTTTTGCCGACAGCGAGGCCAAGGCCTCGAACGGCATCGCGGCCGCAGCCTATCGCGTACTCGGCGCCGAGGTCGACAGCGTGCTGACCTATACGGGCGTATCGTTGCAGATCGTCTCGCGTCCGCTCGACGCGGTACGCAATGCCAATGCCGCCCTGACCGACATGCGCGATGTTGCCATTGGCGCGGGCGCGATCATGACCGCGCCGCTAGTGAAGGGCGCCGTCGACGCGGTCAATTTCACCGGCCTGACCAACGTCGATTCAAACGCGGTACAGGATGCGATGCACGCCTACGCGACCGAAAAGCTCGAATCCGAAGGCAAGTCGGTCATCAAGCGCGGCATCACCGGCACTGCGGGCGTCAGCCTTGGCGTGCTGAAGAATGCGGGCGACATGGTGATCGGCCTGGGCTCGATCGCCAAGACTGTCGCCCTGGACGACATCTACATGAGACTGGGCGGCAGCGGTGGCCTGGGCGATCAGGTAGGCTTCCTTAAGGATGCGCATAACGACGCCGTGAAAATGCAGGACAGTATTGCGTCCGGCATCAAAACGGCGTTCAACACGCTCACCAGCGATTCGATCAGCAACAATTCCGGAAAGGCGTATGCGGCAGCCGCAGGATGGCTGAGTGGCGTCGCCAATGACTTCAAGGTTGCGTATACGTCCGACAGTGGAACGGACTCGCTGCTGGCGGGCGTGGCGGCGGGAGACAAGACCACGACCGCCGCGTCGCTGGCATTCGGTGGGGTCGGCTTGGCCAAGGGCGCCGTGTCGCTGGCCGGCAAGGCGTACCGCGGCCTGCGCGGCGGCGGCGCGGCCGCCGAGGCGGTAACTGCAAGCGAACTGGCGATCGGTGCCGGCACCGAACTGGAATTGGCTGCCAATACCAGGGCCGGCGCGCAGGGCCAGTTTGCCCAGCAGGGCGGCAGCGCAGCGGCCCAGGGATCGTATGCGCAGACAGGTGGCAAGGGTAGTGGTTACGCCCAAGCGGCATATGCTGATGCACGTGGCACGCCGCTCTCGGCAGCCCTGCCGGAAACCAATCTGCGGGCCGCGACCGACCGCGCCTTAGCGGCGTCTCGCACGGCAGAAGCGAACCGCGTGGCCGCTGGCGGCGCCGCGCCGGGAGGCGTGAAGAACGTCTACCACGCAACCGACACACCGGGCAAGGCGCAGAGCGTCATGAACGGCATCGATCCGAAGTACATCAACCCGAACGGACGTTTCGGCGCGGGCGCATTCTATGTCGCGGAGCAGCCTGGCACGGCACTGCGTGAACTGGCGCACCATAACATCAACCCGACCACGGGCATCCGCTTCGAAATTGTTGCCAAGGAGATGAAAGTCCTCGACCTGACCAATCCGGCCATCGCGGCGGAGGCGGGATATGTACGTGGTCCGATCACCTCGACCACCCAGGCCATCGGCGAGAAGGCGGTGGCGGATGGCTACAACGTGATTCGTTTCCCGTCCGAGCGTGCCGCCGGCGGGGTCAATCACGCGGTGATGGACAACTACAACAAGATCCTGAAACCGGTCGGGGTGTCGCCGATTGAATCGGGTGCGGCGAAAGCTGCCGATCGCCTTGCCGGACCGCCGAAACCACCTACGCCGACGACGCCACCGGCGCCGGGCAAGCCGAGCGCGAATGCGCCGGCGGCGCCGGCCAAGCCGAGCGCGGCTGCCCCGGCGGTGCCGGGTCCGACTGCCGCCAAGGCGCTGACGGCGCCTGGTCCGAAGCCGCTCGACGGTCCGGTCAACCCGAGCGGCCGCGTGCCCGAGGGCGGCAATGGTCCGCGCCCGGGCGCGCCCGACGGCGTCGGCCCCAAGCCAGGCGTGGCTCCGCTGGACGATATCAACAAGACCGGCAAGCCGAATCTTCCGAAAGATCCGGATGGATGTTTTGTCGCCGGAACCCAGGTATGGTCCAGGGACGGCCTGGTGGCGATCGATGCCATCCGGGTTGGCCAGCTGGTGCTATCGCAACCCGAGGACACGGGCGCCCGCACCTATCGCCGCGTGAATAATATTTTTGTCTATGAAGACAAGACTATATATAGTGTGCAGTTGGTGACGGAAGCAGGCATTGCCTCGACCATCCTGGCGACGCCGAACCACCCATTCTTCGTGCGCGACTTTGGCTGGACCGGTGCGGAATTCCTGAAGGCCGGCAAGGTGCTCGAATTGCATGACGGTAGCTCCGCGACCATCACGGCGGTCGAGGACACAGGCACGACGGCGCAGGTGTTTAATATCGAGGTCGATGGCTTCCACACCTACTATGTGGGCGCTGCAGGGGTATGGGTCCATAATATCGACTGCAACAAGAAGGTTGAAGGTGCCGCTGCTGGCGGGCCAGCTAACGCCACGGGTAAATCTGGTCCAGCCGATCCAGCGGATGGCCGACGGATTTACGGACCGTTTTATGAACAAGCAAAGCAACACGCTGCGGCGAAGCCGGATTTCTTCCCTCATCCGGACCAACCCGGCACGTCAATTGTTGTCGGAGGAAAACTGGTCATTGCTCGAAAAGAATACACATCAGCGGTTCCAAAGGGGCTTCTGCCGGCGGGACATCATCGCCTCGGTTTGGCGTTTGGTGGTGACAACACAGCAGCGAACATTGTTTTCACAGGTGAATCTACCATCCGTGCCACTGCGCTTGCCGGTCTGGATTTGTCGTTTTACAAAGCAGCAGGATTCGGAAAAGCAAATGCAAAGGTCCTTAAGATTTATCAAGAAACCCCTGGTGGTATTATCAAGTTCGGTCTGAATCCGCGTCACACGGAAGTCACAGTGTTTCAGAATGCGGTGATGAAATGGCAGCGCGAACAGGGGCTTCGTTGAAATCGAGCTATATTAAGTGGAGAAAGAATCTATGAGCAGTTTCAATATTTTTCAGCAAGGAACATGGTTCGGGGAGAAGTCCGACCTTGACACCACGCCGTTACCGGCTTCCGACAATGCTGGAGAGGCGGCGCTTGTCGAACTTTGCACGCGCTTAAAGTCGGGTGATTTCAGCGCGCGTTCGGCGCTGGAAGAGTTTATCGCTCACTGCGAGCCGGGCATAGTGAAGCGCCAGGCCCTCAGACTTTATTCCTACGTTGCGCGGCATCAGGACCTGGCGTTCCTGGGCCAGCAACTGGAGCATTGCGAGCACGATGAGGTGCTCTCGATCGTCACCTACATGCCGCACACCTTATCGCCGGAAGCGGTGCCGTATTTATTTGCACTGCATGAAGAGTACGAGGAAACTGTGGTCGACGAACCGATCCTGACCTCCATCGACAGCCTGTTTCCTTTCGGGTACGAAGGGGGGGGCGTCGACATGAGCGAACTCAGGGGCCATTTTTCCGGCTTTGCACGCTCTCTTCACCCCGGCGCCTATTATTTCAACGGTGTTCCCGCGTTTGCCGGCAACCTGACCAAGGACTTGCTTCAGGCCGCAGCCCATGCGAGGCATGATGGCACCGACTTTCCGCTGGTTGACCCGCCAATCTTGCTATCGATCTGGAGCGGCGAGAAATGCCCCGTGTTCTTTGGGGGGCCGGTCAAGGATAGCGATTTTGAGGCGACGATGGCTTATGTGAGCCTGCTGTCCACGATGGATTGGGTCCAAGGAAAAAAGTACTTTTACGGACACGAGGTACCAGCCTGAGACAGGAGGATGGTGCCGGGATAGTCACGCAGATTGTCCCGGAACGATGACGGTCATCCGGCGTACCTGAGCAATGCGGAAAGTTGATTGGATACAGATGAAGCTTCAGTTAGTAAACTATACATGTGGTGCATGTCAGCACCAGTTCGATGCGCCTGAAATACCGGGAAGCGATTATGGAACATTTCTGCTTCGGACCGAAGCCAATGACGAGTTGCGTTACGTCGACGGCATCGCCGACCCTACGTTTGACGAGGTCGACCACTTGCTGCAGGAAGAGCCCGCTGTCGCCGCGCTGCCTGCGCGCAAGCGCACCGCCTTGCTATGGGCAGTCTACGGCCCGCTTGCCTGCGACCCGGACAGCCAGGGACAGGCGTTTCATATCGGATTGAAACCGCGATGCCCCAGCTGCCGCACCGGAACCGTCACGTATTGGGAATTTACCGAGCCGGCGCGGTTCATCGATATCGACGTTCGCCCGGTCAGTCACGCCGCCTGGAATGGCCTGACGGCTGACGAGAAGCAACAACGCGTTGCTCACGCGGCCGGCATACAGCCGGGCGCGTGAGCAACACCGGCGCGGCCCTCATTCCAGACGCGGCCGCCTCTGCGTTTATTGGTATGTGTCGCCAGATAAAGGCTTGCCGGTGGCCGCTTCCTGATCGCGCTGATCCTGGAAACTGGCCTGCAAGCCCGCATCGATCGACTCGAGCAATTCCTTGCCGCGGCCCGCGTACAGGTTATCTGCGGGCGCCGACTGCAGCAGGATATCGAGGCTGCGCTTGGCATCCATGGTCTTGCCCTGCTGCGAAAGCAGCAGGGCGCTGTAGAACAGGGCAGGGGGGTGGGTCGGGGTGCTGGCGAGGATGGCATTGAAAAAGCCTTCCGCATCGGCCGGCTCGCTATTGTTCATATGCGTCATGGCCAGCTGGAACTGCTCGTTGAGCGAACCGGGATGCAGCACCAGGTAGCGGCGGAACAGGTCTTGCGCACGTGTAAACAAGCCGAGCTGGGCATACACGCGGGCAGCCATCGATATCGCTTCCGGATCGGGATCTGGCGCGCCCAGGATGCTTTTGAGTTTTTCCAGTGCACTATCGAGCTGGTTTTTTTCGACGTCGAGGCGGGCCAGGGCGAGTAATTCATCGGCGCCGAAGATGTCGGAAATGTTTCGTGAGACAGTCATGAGTTCCCTTAAATGTGGCCTGACGGAGACCTTGGGTTGTGGTGCAGTGGCAACAACAGCGCCAGCGCTGCAAGGCGGATAAATGTCTAACTTGCAATGGACGTTGATTATATGATATTCTGAGCAACTTGGCTGTGAATGTCCAGGGATTTCAGGCCCGGCAGCGGTGGCCGATGTCACTGCCCGGTTTTCATTTCAAATGCCGTAGCGGCAGGCAGCAATAGCGCTACACGTTTCTTACCGTTGTATTTCTGTCGAGGTCCTATCGTATGGCAAATCGCAAGCTCTCCCTTATGCATGGCGCATGCGCCCTGATGTTCGCGGCGCTCGCCGCCGGCAATGCCCAGGCCCAGAGCACGATCCTCACTTTCGAGGATCAGTTCACCGGCTATGAAACCGCTGGCGATCTCGAGCCCGACTATGCCGGCTTCAGCTGGGGCGGCAGCCCTGGTTTCGTCACGAGCCTGATTGCGACCAGCGGCGGCTTCCACAACGGCACGGTCGATCACGTCAGCCTGGTTGCCTACGATGGCAGCGTATCGTTTTCGCGCGCCACGGCATTCAATTTTACTGGCGCCCACATCGCGTCGGCCTGGTACGATGGCGCAAGCGTCACGGTCGAAGGCTGGCGCAATGGCGTGCTGACGCATTCGTCGACATTGCTCGCATCGACCACGTCAGGCCGGTTTGCTTTCAATTTCACCAACATCGACAGCATCAGCATCAACGGTGCGGGCGGCGTACCGATCGGCAGCGCCAACGGGGGGGAGAGCGCGCACCTGGTGCTCGACAACATCGCCGTCAGCGAAATCTCTCCCGTGCCGGAACCGGCAACGGTCTGGATGCTGCTCGGCGGCGCCCTCTCGCTGCTGGCCGTCGGCCGTCTGCGCAAGGCACGCAGCGCCTGAACCGGGGGCGCCGCGCCTAGCGCGGCGCCTAGCGCGGCGCCGTGGTCAGATGGGCAATCGCCTTGTCGATCATCACGCCCAGCTCGGCGTCCGACTCCATCGCACCCTGGACATCGTCGACCAGCTGGTAAAAGCGCGGATCGTTCATCAGGTGTTCGCCCAGATGGGACAATAAAATCGATTCGAGAAAAATGCGGAAGGCTTTGCGCCCGCGCTGGGGATCGTCGCGCCCGATGCTGTTGATGCGCGTGCCGATCGCCGCTTCGAGCTGGCCGCGCGCGGATGCAACAGCGCGGCGCGGGACCGCGCGCACGCTGGCGCGGGCCGGGCCTGGTCCGCTCAGCTCCACGCGCGGCGCCAGCTGCGCGCGGATGACCGCAACGAGCTGGCTGACCGAGCCGATGGAAGAGGGCATGACGCGCCTGACCGACGAAGCCGCTTAAAAACGCGCTGCCGGCTTAGGGCTTGCCGCCGCTGGTATAGGCGGACAGGAAGATCGGATTGGCGACCTGGTCGTCGGCGGCCAGCGCCGTTTCTTCGGCCGGTGCCGCTGCGGCCGCCCCCTCGGCTTCGCCGGTCGGAGCCGGCTGCGCTGCGGCCAGGGCGTCGGGCGGCAGGGCGTTGACCTTGTCGACGATCTGCTGCATATCGGTATTGAGCGCAGGATTGTCGGTATTGAGCAGCATGCCCTGGGCCATGCACTCCAGGGTCGGACCGAATTCGTTGCGCATCAGGTGGATCAAGCCCCTGCCGAACTGGCCCAGGGCGTGCTGTTCGCCAAGCTCTTGCAAAGGCAGCAAGGTGCTCATGGCGCGCTCGGCATCGCCACTGGTCAGTTGCAGCAGCCCCAGCTGGAAGCGCGCGATGGCGAAGCTCGGATCGACCGCCAGTGCCGATTCCATCTCGGCGGCGGCGCGGTCGTACATCTGCAGCTGGGCATAGCCGGCGCCAAGCAGCAGGTGGGCGGGCGCCGTGGCGTCGGGACGCGTGACCGCTTCCTTCAGATAGGTGAGGGAAGCACCGGAATTGCCGAGCCGGTCGGCTTCAAGGGCAAGGTGGATCAGTTCCGACTGGTCAAGCGTGGCGAAGGATGCTGCTGTCATGTTGTGGCGGGAATGGTAGGTTGCAGGGCGGGTACGGGCGATGATGAAAAAAAAGATAACATTCGTGCAACGCCCATGATGAGGCTTTAGTGCTGCAACTCTAGCACGTTTCTCACCCAATTTACGGCGCTTGCGAATAATTGCAAAAAAACAACCTGAACCCGTGGACTTATGTGTCTTAGTTTCCAACGTTTTATACTTATTGCTTTGACAGTCAAAAAATAGGTCTATAAACTCCCCCATGTTTAAACGCGTCAACATGCTCGCTGTGGTGTCGGTGCATTGATCCTAATCGCGTTTCGGGGGAGTCTGGTGTGAAGTCTGACGTTGCTGTACAACTGCTCGCCGATTTGCTGTGGAACGCCCTGTTGATTTCCGCCCCGCTGCTGGGCATTACGCTGGTGGTGGGCCTGGCGGTCAGTGTGCTGCAGGTGGTAACCCAGGTCCAGGAGATGTCGCTCACCTATATACCGAAGATTATTGCGGCGGTACTGGTGCTGGTGGCATTCGGCCCGTGGATGCTGAACCGGCTGCTGGGTTTTTCGGCTAGCCTGATCCGTAATATTCCCAATTATCTTTAAGAACCGGCGCAAGTGATGACGCTGGATATCGACCCGGCATGGGTAGCGACAGTGTTTTTGCTATGGCTGCGCATCGGGACCCTGTTTATCATGATGCCGATGTTTACCGGACTGGATAAATTTGTCGTGCTGCGCGTCCTGTTCACTCTGGCGTTGAGCGTGGTCATGGCCCCGCAGTTGGGCGCGGGCACCCTGGCGGCGCCCGTGAACATGGCGGCGCTGGTCGGCGCGGCCCTGGCCGAAGTGGTCGTCGGGGCGACCCTGGGTTTTGGCGCGCTGGCCGCCTTTGGTGCGTTTTCCGTGGCCGGGAAAATACTCGATATTCAAAGCGGATTTGGAATCGGCAGTGTATTCGATCCGGTCACCAGGACCGGGTCGCCGCTGTTTTCGATGATGCTGAACATGCTGGGCGTGACCGTATTTTTCAGCATGGAAGGTCACCACGCCTTAATGCGCGGAATTGCGTTTTCGGTGCAGCAGGTGGCGCCCGGCGCGGGTTTGGCGAATTGGCCGGTCGAGACCGTGATCCGCCAGTTCGGCCTGATGTTTTCGCTGGGCGTGGCGCTGATTGCGCCCGTCATGTTTTGTCTGGTGCTGGTCGAAGTGGGATTTGCGATGACCTCGCGGGTACTGCCCCAGATGAATGTCTTTGTGGTCAGTATTCCGGTGAAAATCGTGGCCGCGCTGGCATTGCTGGCGATGACGATCAGCACCGTTGGTGCATCGATGGGACGGATTTATTCCGCTATTTTCAGTTATTGGGAGCAGGTGTTGTTACATGTCTGAGCAGGATTCGAATCGGAGCGAAGACGCAACCCCGCATAAGCTGGAGGAAGCGCGCAAAAAAGGATCGGTGGCCAAGAGTCCCGATTTCACCGCCATGGCCGTGCTCGCCGCAATGACGGCCTGCGTGTACGCGGTCGCCTGGGATGGTTTCAAGCAGACCATGCGCCTTCAGCTCGACATGCTGGCCCAGGTAGGGCGCATGAATTGGCAGCTCGACGCGGTGTCGGTGCTGCTGGCGAACCTGGCCATGGGCATGCTGTATGTGCTGGCGCCCCTGTTCCTGGCACTTGCGATCGCCGCCGTGGCCGCCAACGTGGCACAGACCGGTCCCATCTTTACAATGCATCCACTGGTACCCGACCTTAACCGGATCAGCCCGGTGACCGGTATCAAGCGGATTTTTTCGATGCGGACGGTGTACGAGTCGGTCAAAAGCATCATCAAGCTGATCGTGCTTGGCTTGATCACCTGGCTCGTCATCGTCGACCTGATTCCCGGCCTGGTGGGCTTGACGGGCCTGAACCCGAAGGCTTACGCGCGCATCATGCTCGACCTGGCGGCCGGGCTGATGGTCAAGCTGTTGCTGGCCTTGCTCGCGATCGCCCTGATCGACCTGGTATTTTCCCGGTGGGAATTCGCCAAGCGCATGCGCATGAGCAAGCGTGATGTCACCGACGAACACAAGAACCGCGAAGGCGACCCGCGCATCCGTAGCCGGATCCGCGAACTGCGCCAGGAAATGCTCAAACGCAGCAAGGCCCTGGGCAGTGTCGCCGAAGCCGATGTGCTGATCACCAATCCAACCCACCTGGCCGTGGCCTTGAGCTACAAGCACGGTGCCAATAGCGCTCCCCATGTGATCGCCAAGGGCGCCGGCGAAGTTGCACTGAAGATGCGCCAAGTTGCGCGTCGCCACCATATTCCGATTGTCGAGAACAAATTGTTGGCAAGAACCCTGTACCGTGAAGTCGGGTTCGATAAATACGTTCCGGAAAAGCTGTATCCGCAGCTGGCCAAGATCATGGTCTGGGTCCAGGCCATGCGCGCGGCGCGCCTGCGCACCGCGGGAGTGCGCACATGAAGGGCTTAAGCAAGTTTTTCGGCAATAACACCGACCTGATCATGGTCGCACTGGTGGTCGGCGTGCTGGCGGTCCTGTTCGCGCCTATCCCCGCTGGCCTGCTGGACTTTTTGATCATCACCAATTTCAGCTTCGCCCTGCTGATCCTGCTGTTGACCTTTTATATCGCCAAGCCGGCCGAGTTTTCCACCTTTCCCTCGCTGCTGCTGATCGCCACCCTGTTCCGCCTCTCGCTGAACGTGGCCGCCACCCGCCTGATCCTGACCGACGCCGACGCCGGCCACGTCATCGGCGCCATCGGCGCCTTTGTCGTCGGCGGCAATTACGTCATCGGCCTGGTGGTATTCCTGATCCTGGTCGTGGTGCAGTACGTGGTCGTCACCAACGGCGCCCAGCGCGTGTCGGAAGTGGCCGCCCGCTTTACGCTGGACAGCATGCCCGGTCAACAGATGAGTATCGATGCCGACCTGAACATGGGTTTCATCGACCAGGAAGAAGCCAAGCGCCGCCGCAAGGCCCTGGAAAAGGAATCGGGCTTTTACGGCGCGATGGATGGCGCCAGCAAATTCGTCAAGGGCGATGCCATCGCCGGCATCATCATCATGCTGATCAACCTGGTCGGCGGTTTGATTATTGGCGTGATGCAGCAAGGCATGCCGTGGGGCCAGGCTCTGCAAACGTTTTCCCTGCTGACCGTGGGTGACGGCATCGTGACCCAGGTCCCGGCGCTGGTGATCGCCGTCAGTACCGGCCTGATCGTCACCCGCTCGGCTTCCGACGGTAACCTCAGCAATGAAGTGCTGCGCCAGCTGACCTCCTTCCCGAAGACGATCCTGATGGTGGTCGTGGTGTTGGGTGGCATCTTGTTGATGCCCGGCATCCCCATGCTGCCGGTGCTGGTCATCATGGCCATGCTGATCGGCGTGCTGCTGCTGATCCGCCGCGCCGCCCGCAACGGCGCCGGCGCCGAGGCCGAGGCTGACGAGAAAAAGGATGAGGAAGAGGAAAGCGCCTACGACATGCTGCAGGTCGACCCGATCGAAGTGATGGTCGGCACCAGCCTGGCGCACCTGTTCAAGGAACAGACCATCTTCACCGACCGCATCAGCGCCATCCGCAAGCAGTACGCGCTCGAGTCGGGCATGGTGTTGCCGCGCGTGCGTTTCCGCGACTCGTCCCAGCTGGGGCCGAATTCCTACGAGCTCAATGTGTTCGGTGTGCAGTCCGGCAAGGGCGAAATCATGATGGAGCGCACCCTGGCGATCCAGGGCGGGGCCGATTCCAAGGGCGTGCAGGGCATCGAAACGCGTGAACCGACGTATGGCCTGCCGGCCGTGTGGATTGAAGATGGCGAAAAAGAGGCGGCACGCAAGGCGCGCTACACCCTGGTCGATCCGGCCACCGTCTTCATCACCCATTTGAGCGAAGTGCTCAAGCAGCAATCGGCCATGCTGCTGACCCGCACCGAGACCGAGCGCCTGCTGCAGCGGGTCCGCACCGTCCAGCCTGGCCTGGTGGAGGACTTGATTCCAACGGTCATGTCCCTGGGCGATGTCCAGAAAGTCTTGCAAAACTTGTTGCGCGAGAAGGTCTCGATCCGCAATCTGGAAGCGATCACCGAAACCCTGGCCGACAATGGACGCAATACCAAGGATTTGGTGTTGCTGACCGAAATCGTGCGCCAAAAGCTGGGGCCCGCCATCTGCCAGTCGCTGATGGGCGAGGGCAGTGCGCTCAACGTGTTGACCCTCGATCCCACCATCGAGCACAGCCTGATGCAAAGCGTGCGCGCGGCCGACGCCAACAGCCGCCTGGTGGTCGAACCCAAATTTGCCGAGCAACTGCTGGCGCGCCTGATGGCGCAGTCGGAACGGATGATGAAGAACAATATGATGCCTGTGCTGCTGTGCTCGCCTGACCTGCGGCGCCATGTGCGCGCGCTGTCCGAGCGCGTCATTCCGCACATGCGCATTCTGTCGCTGGCGGAAATTCCGAACAGCGTCAACCTCAAGTCCTTCGGGTCGATCAACCTGGCCGAGGCCGTGGCGCGATGAACCAGATTGCACGAGATAATATTAACCGGGAGGGAGCTTGACATGGATGCGCTAACAATTGCCGGTATCGCCATGCAGAACGATCTGCAGCGGATGGATAGCATCAGCCAGAATCTGGCCAACGTGATGACGCCCGGCTACAAGCGGGCCATCCCGGTGAGCCGTGCGTTCGCCGACCTGATGGGCGGGGCCGCGGCGCCGGCCTACGCCAGCAGTGCAAGCGTGCTCGACACCAGCGCCGGCACCTTGCGCGCCACCGCCAATCCGATGGATATCGCGATCGAGGGCAATGGCTATTTCGAGGTCGCCACCGAGCATGGCACCGCCTATTCGCGCCAGGGCACCTTGCAGGTCGACCCGCGCGGACGCCTGTGCAATGGCGACGGCCGCGCCCTGGTCGGGCTGGGCGGCGAGATCGTGCTGGCGCCCGGACCGTTTTCGGTCGAGGCCGACGGCAAGATCAGGCAGGGCGGCCAGACCGTCGGACAGCTTAAATTGGTCCAATTCAATAATGCGCAGGCACTCTTGCCGATGGGTAATGGATTGCTGGCCCAGGGCGACGCCAGCGTGGCCGACCAGACCGGCGTGGCGCGGGTGCGCAGCGGCTTTCTTGAAAATTCGAATGTCAGCTCGCCGCAGGAAATGATCCGCCTGACCGAAACCCTGCGCCATTTCGAGACCATGATCAAGGTCGCGCAAGGCTATGAAGATGTATTCCAAAAAACAGTCAGCAAACTCGGGGAGTTCTAAGGAGCATCATGAATGATTCACTGTATATCGCTGCCACAGGCATGCAGGCCCAGCAAAAAAATCTGGATACCATCGCCAACAACCTGGCCAATCTGACCACGCCCGGCTTCAAGACCGGCCGCGTCAATTTCCAGGACATGGTCTACCGCATGGGCCAGCCGGCGGGCGCTGAAGCGCTCAGCCTGGCGCCGTCCAACGCTGCCCACGGCACCGGCGTGAGCGTGCTGTCGATGTCGCAGCAGTTCAGCATGGGCGAAATGAAAAAGACCGACGGCATGCTCGACGTGGCCATCAGCGGCGCCGGCTTCTTTGAAGTAAGCCTGCCCGACGGTACCCGCGCGTATTCGCGCGGCGGCGCGCTGCAGGTCAATGCCGACGGTTTTCTCAGTTCCCCGGAAGGCAATATGCTTAAACCGGGCATCCATATCGGCAGCGACGTCAAGTCGGTATCCATCATGGCCGACGGCAAGGTCATGGTCCGGGCCAATGGCCAAAACGGCGTTTCCGAGGTCGGCAGCATCGACATGTCCACCTTCGCCGATCCGACCGGCCTGACGCCGCTCGGCCAGAACCTGTACAAGCCGTCGGCCAAGTCGGGCGAAGCGATTTTCGCGCGTCCGGGCGAAAATGGGGTCGGCACCCTGGCGCAAGGCTTCACCGAAATGTCGAACGTGAACATGATCAACGAGATGGTCAACCTCATGACGGCCCAGCGCGCCTACGAAATGAGCGTCAAGGTGATCCAGGCGTCCGATGAAATGCTCGCCATGAGCAACAACCTGCGCAAATAAGCGAGCGCCCAGCCATGTCGATTCTTTCCCTGCGGCCGCGCCTGCGCGCCTTGACCCTGCTGGCGGCCTGCGCGCTGCCGCTGCTGTCCCGGGCCGCGGCGCCGGTACAGCTGGTCTTGCGCGCCGACGCCACCGTCAGGGGGGCCGAGATCGTACTGGCCGACCTGCTGACGGTGGCCGCCGCCGACGCCGCCCTCCAGAACGCCCTCGAAGCCCTGCGGGTCGGCCCGGCGCCGCGGGTCGGCGCCGTTGAACAGTATGCGCGTGCGGAACTCGAACGCCTGATGCATGCGCGCGCGCTGCCGGCCGGCGCCACGCTGGCCTGGAGCGGCGCGCGCGCGGTCAAGGTGCGCGCGGCCGAACGCCAGCTCGGCGCCGACGCGCTGCAGCGCGCCGCCAGCGAAGCCCTGCGCCAGCATCTGGGCGGCAGGTATGCGGACGCCGAACTGCGCGTGGCCGGCAATGTGCCCGACCTGGCCCTGCCGCTGGGCGAGCCGGTGCTGTCGACCCGCATCGTCGACCCCACGCAGCTGCGCGCGCGCCAGGCGGTGTATGTGGACGTCGCGGTGGGCGGCAAGCCGGTGCGTTCGGTGCTGGTGCCGTTCACGGTCAAGCTGACCCGCATGGCCTACGTGGCGCGGCGCGATCTGGCGCCCGGCACGGTGCTCGGTCCGAACGATGTGGAACAGCGGCCCGAAGACGTGGTGCAAGTGGCCGACAGCATGCTGCCGGTAGCCCAGCTGGCGCCGTCGGCGCGCACGGTGAAGGCGGTGGCGCGCGGCCAGGTAGTGCTGCTCGCTCATGTGGCGCAGCAAGGCCTGGTGTACCGCGGCGACACGGTCCGGCTGGTCCTGGCCGAGGGCGCCGTGTCGATCGAGACGCGCGCCGTGGCGCAACAGGATGGCGGAATGGGACAGCTGGTCCGGGTCAAGCCCGAGGCGGGCATGGAAGCGATCAGCGCGCGCGTGCTTGGTGCCGGCCTGGTACAGGCGGAAGGAAAATGATGGATAAGTATCTTATGAATAAGTATTTAATGAGCAAGTGTATAACGAGCAAATATCTCATGTGGCGGCTCGGCCAGGCCCTGGGATTGCTGTGCGCAAGTGCCATGTTGAGCGCCACCGTCCAGGCGACCAGCCTGTACAAGGAGGGTAGCTACAAGGCGCTCGCCTCGGACCAGAAGGCGCGGCGCCGCGGCGACCTGGTGACCATCATGGTCGTCGAAAATGCCAGTGCGACCAGCACCGCCAACACGACGGCGCGGCGCAACGCCAACATCAATGCCGAAGTCGACCTGCCGCACAAATCGCGCGGGGTCGGCATCCAGACCAACAACAATATGGATGGCCGCGGCCAGACCGTGCGCGAGGGCAAGGTACTGGCGCAAATCACCGTGATCGTCAAGGACATCACCGACAACGGCGACTTGCTGGTGGCCGGCGAGCAACTGCTGGAAGTGAATAACGAACGCCAGCAGATCCGGGTCGAGGGACGCATCCGCACCCAGGACCTGAGCGACACCAACGTCGTATTTTCGACCCGCATCGCGGATGCCAAGATCAGTTACGTGGGCGCCGGCGACTTGTCGGATAAACAAAGACCGGGCTGGTGGCAGCAGGTATTGACGTGGTTTGGACTGTGATGAAAATGAAGAACACGATGTTTCTGGCCCTGCTGTCGCTCACCTGCGTGTTCAGCGCGAGCTGCCATGCGCAGGCGATCCGCATCAAGGATATGGGCAAGATCGCCGGCTGGCGCGACAACGCGCTGACCGGCTACGGCCTGGTGACCGGCCTGGCCGGCACCGGCGACTCGGGGCGCAGCAAGAGCGCGCGCCAGTCGCTGGCGAATATGCTCTCGCGCTTCGACATCGCCGTTTCCGCCGAGGATATCCAGAGCCGCAACGTGGCCACCGTGATGATCACGGCCAGCCTGCCGCCGTTCGCGCGCGAGGGCGACCAGCTCGACATCAGCGTCAGCTCGGTCGGCGACGCCCGCAGCCTGGTCGGCGGCACCCTGATGGCGGCCCCGCTCAAGGGGCCGGACGGGCGCGTGTACGCGCTCGGGCAGGGTGCCGTGACGGTCGGCGGCTACCGCTACGACATGAACGGCAACGTGGTACAGATGAACCACCCGACCGTCGGCGCGGTGCCGAACGGCGCCACGATCGAGCTGGGCGTGACGAGTAAACTGCTCAGCGCGCAAAATACCATCACCTTCGTGCTGGCCGAGCCGGACTTCACCACCGCCAGCCGCATCGCCGCGGCCATCAATGCCCAGATGGGCAGCGAGGTGGCCGATGCCAGCGACCCGGCCGGGGTCGAGATCCACGTGCCGGAAGCGCGCCGCAAGCGCCTGACCGACTTCCTGACCATGGTCGAAAACGTGCGGGTCGAGCCGGACCGGCGCGCCAAGGTCGTCATCAACGAACGTACCGGCACCGTGGTCTCGGGCGGCGACGTGCGCATTTCGCGCGTGGCCATCTCTCAGGGCGACCTGAAGGTGTCGATCGTCACCGACAACGCCGTTTCGCAGCCGGACATGCTGGTGCGTCCGGGCGAAGCGATCCGTACCGCCAGCTTCTCTAACAGCCGGGTCAGCGTGGAAGAGCGGCGCGAGACCGGTTACGTGGCGCCCAATAATGCCACCGTGGCCGACCTGGTGCAGGCGCTGACCCGCATCAAGACCAATACGCGCGACATCATCTCGATCCTGCGCGCGGTCAAGGCCGCCGGCGCGCTGCATGCCGAGCTGATCGTCCAATAACGCTTGCCCAACCCCGAACCGACCCCAGAAAGCCGCCCAGGATGCCTATCCAATTCGACCAGAACATCAGCGCCATCATCGGCGTCGCGCTCGACGCGACAAGCATGCGCCACCAGGCCATCGCGCACAATATCGCCAACGTCAACACGCCCGGCTACCAGGCGCTCGGCGTGAGCTTCGAGGGCAGCCTGGCACAGGCGCGCGCCGAAGTCCAGGCCGGGCGCCCGCTCACCCCGTCCATGCTGGCCGACCTGCAGCCGCGCATGGCAGCGGCCGACAGCGGCGCCGTCTCGCTCGAAATGGAGATTGCGCATTTATCCGAAAACACTTTGCAGCATCAGACCTTGCTCAAGATGCTGAGCCGGCACTACGCGAACCTGCGGACCGCCATTACCGACGGGAAATCATAATGGATCAACACAGCCTGTTTCAGATCAGCGCCAGCGGCATGGCGGTCGAGAAACTGCGCCTCGACGTCAGCACCGCCAACCTGGCCAATATGCACAGCACGGCCGGCGCCGGCAAGGCCTTGTACCGGCCGCTGCAAGTCATTTCGCGCGCCGTGCCGCTGACGTTTTCGGAGCAGATGGGGCACATCGCCGCCGGCGGCGCCGAAGTGGCCAGCATCGCGCCGCAAGAGGTGGCGCCGCGCATGGTGTTCGAGCCGGCCCACCCGGACGCCGACGCCAAGGGCTTCGTGGCCTATCCGGGCGTGAACCAGACGTCCGAAATGATGACGATGCTGAGCGCCTTGCGCGCCTATGAAGCGAACGTGGTGGCCCTGAAGGCGGCCAAGACGATGGCGTCGCGCGCACTGGAAATCGGAGGCCAGTCATGACGCTTGAGGCCATCACGGCACTGACGGCGCTCCCGGGCGTGGACACCGCCGGGCCGGCCGCGGCCGACGCCCTGTTCGGCAGCACCGGCGCCAGCGGCCCCAGCGGACCCGAGACGGCGGCAGCACCGTTCCAGACCTGGTTCGCCAGGGAAGTGGGGGCCGTCAACACGATGATGATCGGCGCCGAAAACGAGGTCAAACAAGTCGCGCTGGGCGGGGAACAAAGTCTGCATGACGTGATGATCCATCTGGAAGAAGCGCGTCTGTCATTCCAGCTGCTGGCCCAGGTACGCAACCGTTTGCTCGAAGCGTACCAGGACGTCATGCGCATGCAAGTTTAGGGAGAGAGTGAAAAGTGGCATCTGTGACTGAAAATTTGCAAGCCTTGAGCACGCGGGCAAAAACCGGCCTGGTGGTGGGCGTGACCCTGATCGCCGGCCTGGCCGTGGGGATCGCCGTCTGGGCCTACCGGCCCGACTACCAGGTCTTGTTCTCCGACGTCGCCGCACCCGACGCGGCGGCCATGACGGCCGAGCTGGACCGGCTGAAAGTGCCATACCAGCTGGCCGACGGCGGCAACACTATCCTGGTCCCGCGCGACCTGGTCTACAAGACGCGCCTGAAGGTGATGGGCAAGGACTTGCCGCTGCATGGCGCGGTCGGCTTCGAAGTGTTCAACAATGCCGATTTCGGCATGACCGAATTCGTCCAGAAGGTGAATTACCAGCGCGCGATCCAGGGCGAACTGACGCGTACCATCCTGTCGATCGACGGCATCGCCTCGGCGCGCGTGCACCTGGCCATGCCGGAGCAGGGCCTGTTCAAGAAGACCACTACCAAGCCGAAGGCATCGATCACCGTCGTCACCAAGCCCAACCATGTGCTGGCGGCCGAGCAGGTCAGCGGCATCCAGCGCCTGGTGGCGGCATCGGTGCCGGATATCCAGGCGGCCGATGTCACCGTGCTCGACCAGCACGGGGTGGCGCTCACGCGCAACGGCGGTGGCGAAGCGGCCACCGAAAGCGCATCGGCCATGCTCGACGCCAAACGCGGCGCCGACGACTACCTGACGCGCAAACTGGCCAAAGTCCTCGACGCCACCTTCGGCGCCGGCGAAACCATCGCCACCGTCGATGTCCTGCTCAATCTCGACCAGAGCCGGGTGACGACCGAAGAAGTGTTGCCGGCCCGTTCCGGCACCCAGGAAGGCAGCCCGACCGGGGTGGTAGTGCGCTCGCGCCAGAGCGTGCGCGACAACGCGGCCGCCAGCGGCGGCGCCAGCGCCACAGGCGCGCGCAGCGGCGAGAGCCTCTCGAGCGGCTCGACCGAAGCGGACTACCAGGTCGGACGCCGGGTCGCCCAGTCGGTGACGACGCCGGGCGCCACGCGCCGCCTGACGGTGGCGGTGGTGGTCAGGAATCCGCTGAGCGACTACCAGATGGAAAAACTGAAGGAAGTGGTCGCCCTGACGGTGGGCCTGAACAGCGAGCGCGGCGACGCGATCATCATTCATTCGATGACGACCCTGGGCAGCGCGGCCGGCGACAAGCATGCCATCGACCGCGCCGCGGCCGCGGCCGCCGCAGCGGACCAGCAAGCCTTGACGCCAGCCCTCGCGCGCGCACGCCCGGCCGTGCCGCCCGAGCTGGTCTGGGCCGCTGCCGCACTGATCATGCTGGCCCTGCTGGTATGGGCAATCCTGCGCCGCGCCCAGCCGCCCGCCACCGCCACGCTGACGGTCGAGGAACGCGAGCGCCTGCTGCTTCAGGTCCGCCAGTGGATCGACACCAAGCATGAGCCGGCTGTCAATGGCGGCCTGTGGGAGCGGCCATGAGCGGTTACCGGCGCGCCGCCGTCGCCCTGCATGGCCTGGGCGCGCAGGACCGCGGCTATATTCTCGATGCGCTGCCCGGATCCGACCGGACCGAGCTGCTTGCCTGCCTGGCCGAGCTGGACGAACTGGGATTTTCCAGCGATCCATCGAGCCTGGAAGATGCGCTCGGCAGCGCGCCGCCGGCTCCGGGCGGCGCCGGCCTGAACCCGTCCGAACGGATGGCGCGCGCCACCTCGGCCCAGATGTTCGCCCTGCTTGAAGACGAGCCGAACGCCTTGATTGCCCAGGTGCTGGGGATGCAGCGCTGGGTTTGGGGCGAGCCTTGCCTGGCGCTGTTCGCGCCGGCCAGGCAAGACAAGATCCGCGCCGCGCTGGCCGCGCCCGTGGCCGCGCCGGCGCGCGCCGCATTCCTGCTCGGGGCCGTGGCCGCCCGCCTGGAACAGGCAGCGCCCACGCCGGCCTCGTCCGCCAGAAATCCGCGCGGCGGCGGCCTGCGCGCGCTGCTGGCGCGCTTCAGCACTCCTCCGACCATGAGGAGCAACTAATGCCGATCATTCGCACCCCCACGATTTCCTCGGGCACGCGCCAGTTGCGCCGCGTCAAGGCAGTCAAGGCCGAGGCGGCGCCAGTGCCGGCAGGGCAGGCGGCCGTAGTGCCCAGGGCGGCCGTGCTGCCGGTGCAGCCGGCGGCGCCGGTCGCCGCGCTCGCCCCGGTGGCGGCGGCCAGCCTCGCGCTTGACCAGGAAGCCGTGCGCGCCGCCGTGGCCAAGGCCACCGACGAGGCGCTGGCCCTGGTGGCGCAGCGCGAGCAAGCCCACCGCCTGCGCATGGACAAGGAACTTCAAGACGCCCTGGCCGTGGCCGAGCAGCGCGGCTATGCCGCCGGCCTGGAGCGTGGCGAAGCGCAAGCGCGCAAGGCGATCCATGACCAGCTCGAACGCATCGGCGCACTCGGCCTGGCGCTCAGCCAGAATCGCGCCAAGGTGCTCGAACAAGCCCAGGACGACAGCGTCGAGATCGTGTACACCGCCCTGTGCCGCATGATCGGCATGGTTGCCACCGGGCGCGACGCGGTCGCCGGCATGGTGGCGCAGACCCTGGCCAGTTTCAAGCACAAGACCGAGCATCTGGTGGTGCGCCTGCACCCGCAGGATCATGCGCTGCTGACGCAAGCCGCCGCCGCGCTCGAGGTCGCCAGCCTGGATGCTGGGCTCGACCTGCGCGCCGATGCCTCGGTACGGATCGGCGGCTGCCTGGTTGACGGCAACGGCGGCACCCTCGATGCGCGCCTCGACACCCAGCTCGGCAGCGTGCGCGACGCCTTGCTGAAAGTGCGCCGCGCGCACGCCCACAAGCAGGAAGCATCATGATGCGCGCCTACCTCGATGCCGTGAGCAATGTGCCGCTCGCGCGCCGTACCGGCCGCGTGGTCGGCATTTCAGGCCAGAGCATCGAGTCGGCCGGTCCGGGCGCGACGATCGGCGAAATCTGCGAGATCAGCCAGGGCATGGACCAGGAACCGCTGCTGGCCGAGGTGGTCGGATTGAGATCGGGCCGCGTGATCCTGATGCCGTACGGCGAGCCGCGCGGCATCGGCGCCGGCAATGAAGTACTGGCCACGGGCAGAGTGGCGCGCACCCCGGTTGGCGACGCGCTGCTGGGACGCACCGTGGATGCCTTCGGCCTGCCGCTCGACGGCGGCGCGCCGCCCAAGGCGGCGTATCACCGCGAACTGTACGGTGTGCCGATGAATCCGCTGACCCGTCCGCGCATCGACACCCTGATCGAAACCGGCATCCGCGCCATCGACGGTCTGCTGCCGCTCGGGCGCGGGCAGCGCATGGGTATTTTCGCCGGCAGCGGAGTCGGCAAGAGTACCTTGCTGGGCATGCTGGCGCGCGACGTCAAGGTCGATGTCAATGTCATCGCCCTGATCGGCGAGCGCGGCCGCGAAGTGCGCGAGTTCATCGAAAAGCACCTCGGCCCGGAAGGCATCAAGCGCAGCGTAGTGGTGGTGGCCACGTCCGACCAGCCGGCGCTGGTGCGCACGCGCGCCGCCTATGCGGCCACCTCGATCGCCGAGTATTTCCGCGACCAGGGCCGGCAGGTACTGCTGATGATGGATTCGGTAACCCGCTTTGCCATGGCGCGCCGTGAAATCGGCCTGTCCGCGGGCGAGCCGCCCACCGCGCGCGGCTACACGCCCTCGGTGTTTTCCGACATTCCCGCCCTGTGCGAGCGCTGCGGCACGAGCGACTCGGGCGGCTCGATCAGCGCGCTGTACACCGTGCTGGTGGAAGGCGACGATTTTAACGAACCGGTGTCCGATATCTTGCGCGCCACCCTGGATGGCCACATCATGCTCTCGCGCCAGCTGGCCCACGAAGGCCACTTTCCGGCGATCGACGTGCTGCAGAGCATCAGCCGCCTGGCCGGCGACCTGACCACGCGCGACGACCAGAAGTTGATGTCGGCCGTGGTCGAACTGCTGGCCGTGTACGAACGCAACCGCCAGATGGTCGAGATGGGTGCCTACCGGGCCGGCAGCAATCCGGCGCTGGACCGGGCCATGGACTTGTTCCCCGCCGTGCGCGACGTGCTGCGCCAGTCGGTGCACGAATCGAGCACGCGCCGTGAAGCCTTGACACTGCTGCGTACCATCATGGCGGGGGGGGCGGCATGAGCAAGCGTTTTCGGTATGCGCTGCAACCGGTGCTGCTCGCGCGTACCTGGGCACTCGACGCCCTCAAGCTGGAGCTGGGCGAACGCAATGCCAGCCTGGCCGAGCTGGAGCAGCAACGCCGCGCCATCGAGCACGAAAGCGCGGCGGTCAACCAGGCCTGGCACCAGCAGTCAAAGGTGGCGGGGAACTTTAACGTCGATGGTTTTGCCACCGTCATTGCCTACCTGGGCCAACTGGGCGGACAGGCCCAACGCAAGGGCGAGGAAATCGCGCTGGCGGCCAGCGAACGCGACCAGCTAATCGAGCGCATCGTGGCCGAACAGCGCGGGGTGGAGGCGGTCGAGGAGCATCGCGACAAGATGTTCGCCGAGTTTCGCAAAGAAGAAAATTGCGCGCAGTTCAAGGCTGCGGACGATCACTGGTCCACCTTGCACGGTACCGGTCATGACCACGGAGTAGAAAAACATGAGCAACAGTTTTGATGCGGTAAGCCGGTTCGGCAGCGTTGCCGGGGCCGGTTTCATGGGCAAGGGCGGCCTGGCCAAGTCCGGCGCCTGGCTGCAGGAGCTGGAACGGGCCGCGCTGGGCAACCGCCCGCAAGCGGCCGCGAGCGAGGCGCAGCCCGCGCAGGGCGGCGCACCGCAGGCCGCTGGCGACGCAGGCATCGACATGGCGCCGCCCCATCCGTCGCGCAAGCAGGCCGACAATGACGCAAGCCACGCGCGCGAAGAGCGGGGCGGCACGGCTGGCGCGGACGCGCTGGCGCCGGCAGTGCCCGCGCAGTACGCCGGCCCGGCCGTGCAAGGCGGCACGGTGCCGGCAACGACGCCGCCGGCGCCCGTGGCTGGCGGCCAGTGGCGGGTGCAGGCCGCGCCCGCCACTGCGGAACTGGCCCACGTCGGTCTGCTGACGATGGGGCTGGCGGCGCCGGAGGCGCATGGCATCCACGCCGCGCCGCCCCTGGCGGCCGCTGCGCTGGCGCCCGCCGCCGCCGGCAGCATGCCAGGCGCCGCCTTGATGGCCAACCCCGCTATGCGCGGCGCCGCCGAGCCGGCGGGCCCGGCTGGCGCGGCGCGCAGCGCTGCCGTGGCTGCGCCACCGCCGGCGCGCCAGGGGGCGCGCTCACCGATGACGCAAGAGCACGCCGAACAGGCCGAGGCGCCGCCCGCAGCAGCGCCGGCCAGCGGCGGCGAGAGCGCGGCCGACGAGCTGCCGTACGCCTTGCGCAGCATGCATCTGTTTCACGATGGCGAGGGCGTGCAAGCCTGGATCCGCGACGCCGCACTGTCGCAGTTCCAGGCCAACGCGCTGGCGTACGCCCTGAAAAAAGAAATGCAGGCGGAAGGCTTGACCCTCAATGCGCTGACCTTGAACGGCAAGAAGACCGCGCTGGCGCCGGCGCCGGCGGTGCACCGGAAGTAGCCATCGCGGCGGCGGCATACGCGCACCTGAATACCGGCCCATCCGGGCCAGGCGAGCAAGCGCCTTAGTCCAGATCATCCAGATCAAACACAGCAGTACACCAGAGGAGCAACACCATGGCGATTTCCAGCAGCAGCGGCCCGGGCCAAGTCAACAATCTGAACTTGCAGGAGTTCTTGAAAATCCTGACCAGCCAGCTGTCCAACCAGGACCCGCTCAAGCCGCTCGACAACCAGGAATTCGTCGCTCAGCTGGCCCAGTTTTCCACCCTCGAGCAGAGCACCCAGCTCAATGCCAAGATCGACCAGATGCTCGAACAGCAAGCCGTCACCCAGTCGGTGGGCCTGCTCGGCCGAAACGTCGGGGTCGGCAGCGGCGGTGCCAATGGCGGGCCGAGCGTCACCGGCCGGGTCTCGGCCATCCAGTTCGTGTCCGGCCAGGCGCAGCTGACCATCACCCAGACCAACGGCGCCGTATTCACCGGCGTTACCCTGGACCAAATCACTTCCGCACAATAAGAGAGCGCTTTCATGATCAATACTATCAATACCGGGATGTCGGGCCTGATCGGCTACTCCAAGGGTCTGCAGGTGATCGGCAATAACCTGACCAATATCAACACGCCCGGCTACAAGGGCGTCGACCAGCAATTCGCCAGCTTGTTCAGCCAGGAAGGTGCGCAAAATGGTACCGGCACCGGTTCCGGCCTGAACACGCTCGACACCCGCGTCAACTTCAGCCAGGGCCAGATCAACCAGACCGGCCGTCCGCTCGACCTGGCCATCAACGGCCTCGGCTTTTTCATCCTGCGCGATGGCGATACCACGACCTATACCCGGGCAGGCCAGTTCGAGTTCGATGCCGACGGTATCCTGGTGAGCTCGGACGGCAAGTCGCGCGTGGCCGGCCTCGGTCCGGGCGGCATGCTGCAGGATATCTCGCTGTCTGGCTTGCAGAACAATGCCGGCAAGGCGACCACCTCGATCAAGTTCGACGGCAATCTGTCGGCCAACGCGACCGCCGATGTCACGGTCGGCCCGGTCAATATCTTCGATGCCGCCGGCGGCCAGCATACCCTGGCGCTGACGTTCAGCAAGACAGCGTCCGTCCCGCCCGCCACCGGCAACAACTGGACCGTGACGGCGAAGGACGAGACCGGCACCGTGGTCGGTACCGGTCCGCTGCAGTTCAGCACGACAGGCAGCCCGCAAATCACCGCCAACGCCGTCCAGCTCAATTTCACGCCGAAGGGCATGGCACCGATGTCGGTCAAGCTCGATTTTTCGAGCGGCGTCACCTCGGTTACCAACGGCAGCTCGTCATCGCTCAAGTCGGGCAATGTCGATGGCTTCGCGATCGGTTCGCTGCGCAGCCAGACCTTCGATGCCGACGGCGTCCTGACGCTGAACTACTCGAACGGCGAAGCGGTCAAGGGGGTGAACATTGCCCTGGCCAATTTCGACCGCATCGAGTCGCTCGATGAAATCAGCGGCAATAAGTTCACCACCCAAAGCACTGCCCATATCGGCAAGGCGGGCACCAGCCTGTTCGGCACGATCGGCGCCGGCGTGGTCGAAGGCGCCAACGTCGATCTGTCCCAGCAGTTCAGCAATCTGATCATCATGCAGCGCGGCTATCAAGCTTCATCGCAGATCGTTAGCGTCAGCAACGAGATGATCCAGACCCTGCTCGACATGAGGAAGTAAGCATGCAGGTCAGCCCGTACTCTCTGCTGGGGGCCAGCACCCTGGCCGCGCTCGAACAGCGCTGCAACGCCATGCTCGATGCCTGGGCCGGCGCCTGGGGCGTCGAGCGCAGCGCCTGCGCGCTCGACTGCGCGCGTGCATGGGACACGACTGCCTTGCGTCCCGGCCAATGGCAGCGCCATTATGCCCAAGCCGAACAAGCCGTGTGGATCGGCTGGCCGGACCAGCTGGCACGGGCCCTGCAGGCACGGATGTTCGCCCCGGACCAGCGCCATGCGCCGGACGCACCGGGTGGCGCCTCGCTGGCCGCGCAAAGCGCCGCCGAGGCATGCGCCGCCCTGGCCGATGCCCTGGCTGCGGCCGCCGCGCCGGGCGTGCGCGCGCCTGCCGACAGCGGCACGGCCGCACCCCCGGCGCGCCTGTTCCGGAGCGCCAGCGGTGCCGTGATGGTGGCGCTGCGCATCGCCGAGCAATCGATGCTGTGCGTGCTCAATCATGCCTGCCTGGACTTGCCCGCGCCGCAAAAACTGGCGCTGCCGGCGCGTACCGATTTGCGTGGCGTGCTAGGCTATATGCCGGTGACGCTGTCGGTATCGCTGGGCCAGGTCGAGGTCGATGTCAGCCAGTTGCTGACCCTCGCCGTGGGCGACGTCATCCGTCTCGATTCGCATGTGGACCAGCCGGTGACGGTGACCGGTCCGGACGGCCAGGCGCTGTTTGGCGCCCATCTGGGCAGCGCCGACGGCACCATTGTCGTCGAAGCCGTGCGCCACGCTTCCCATTAACCCGCAGTATTCATTTGCTGTCACTGAAAGAAAAATCATGAGCACCATCAACGCCAATCCAGAGCGCGTGAATGCCACCCATGTGGTCGAATTGTCCGACATCACGGCGCAGACGCCGGCCGGCCCCGCTCTGCTGAGCCAAAACCTGCGCCTGCTGCAGGGCGTCAAAGTAACCCTGAGCGTGGTGGTTGGGGCGATCGAGACCACGGTCGACGAAGTCTTGTCGCTGAAAGAGTTTTCCGTGCTCAAGGTCGAACGTCCGGTCGACCAGCCGGTCGATGTTCTGCTCAACGGCAACCTGGTCGCGCGCGGCCAGCTGGTCGCGGTCGACGACAATTTTGGCGTGCGGGTCACCGAGATCTGCACCACGACGGCGGCATGAGCTTGGTCAGGCATGCGCTGCTGACGGCGCTGGCAGGCCTGGCGCTGGCCGCTGCGCCCGCGCCCGCCTGGTCGCAGGATGCCGCATCGGCGTCGGCGCGCGCTGCGCCAAGTGCAGCGGCCGCGCCGCACGCCGGCCCCGCAGCTGCGTCCACTGGCGCCCCCATTCCGTTCAAGCAGGACAAGCAGGGCGGCGCTAGCGATCCCTCGCGCCTGGGCGCGGCCGTGCTGATCGTGTTGCTCGGCCTGGGTGCGAGCGTGTATGCCTTGCGCTACAAGCTGCGCCTGTCCGGCATCCCGGCCCCGGCCAAGCTGCTGCGGGTGCTCGATTCGCGCCGCCTGACGCCGCGCGCCTCGCTCCATGTGGTCGAATTCGCCGGATCCCAGTACCTGCTCGCGCATAGCGAACAGGGTGTCGTTTGTATCGCCGCTGTTGCTGGCCCAACACCATCGGAGCCGACGTGAACCGCTTCCTTTCCATGCTCACCCGCAAAAATGCGCTGAGCGGCATGCTCTTGCTGGGAGCCATGTTCGGCTCGGCCTGCGTGTTTGCCGCCGAACCGGCCCTGTCCGGTCCCGGCTTCCAGTTCCGCCTGTCGGGCGCGGGCGCTGCCGGGGCCGGCGAACTGTCGTCGGCGCTGAAGATCCTGCTCGGCCTGACGGTGCTCAGCCTGGCTCCGGCCATCCTCATCTCGATGACCTCCTTCATTCGCATTGTCATCGTCCTGTCGATGCTGCGCCACGCGATGGGCATGCCGGAAACGCCGCCCAATACGGTGATCATCAGCCTGGCCCTGTTCCTGACCATGTTCAGCATGTCGGCGCCGCTGCAGGAAGCCCACAAGCAAGCGTTCGAGCCCTTCGCCGCCGGCACGATGGCGGCCGACAAGGCGGCGCGCGAAGGCATCAAGCCGATCCGCGAATTCATGGTGCGCCAGACGCGCGAGCAAGACTTGGCGCTGATGGTCGAACTGTCGAAGGCCGAACAGCCGTCGACCATCGACGACATCAAGCTGGTGCAGCTGATTCCAGCGTTCATGCTGTCGGAATTGCGCTCGGCGTTCCAGATCGGCTTTGTGATCTTTTTGCCTTTCCTGCTGATCGACCTGATTGTCTCGAGCGCCCTGATGGCGCTGGGGATGATGATGGTGCCGCCGGCGTCGATTTCGCTGCCGCTGAAAATCCTGATGTTCGTGCTGATCGATGGCTGGAACCTGGTGGTGCGTTCCTTGCTGGGCACGTTTTCCTGACGAGCGCTTATCCGACCGTGATGACGATCTCCTTGCCGCGATCCGCCAGCCCGGGCCAGGGTGCGGACATTGCGGCTTTATGGCGCAGCATGGGCGAGGGCGGCGGCGACGCCGTGCGCGAGCGCATCGTGGCGTTCTATCTGCCGTTCGCACGCATGCTGACGGCCAAGGCGTTTGCCAGGCGCACCTTCATCGAACTCGAGTTTGTCGATTTTCTGCAATATGCGGCCATCGGCCTGATCGAAGCGGTCGACCGCTTTGATCCGGCCCGGGCCATCAAGTTCGAAACCTTCGCCACGCCGCGCATCAACGGCGCCATTCTCAACGGCATCGCTACCTTTACCGAAAAGCAAGAGCAGGTGAGGGCGCGCCAGCGTGTCACCAGCGAACGCGTGGCCTCGGTCAAGGAGCGCGATCCGGGCAGCGCCGACGACCTGTTCGTGTTCCTGGCCGAGCTGGCGGTCGACCTGGCGCTCGGCTTCATCCTCGACAGCAGCGACGAGATGCCGGAAGACTTGTCGAGCTACCCCGACAATACCTACCGCCGCATTGAGATGTCCCAGCTCGGTTCGCGCGTGAAGGCGCTGGTCGACATATTGCCGGACAAGGAAAGAAAAGTGGTCAATTACCACTATATGCAGCAATTGCCCTTCGATGAAGTGGCCGCGATCATGAACCTGTCCAAGGGGAGGGTGTCGCAATTGCACCGCTCGGCCATTGGGCGCTTGCGAGAGAGCATCGATAACGCCGAACAGATCGATCTGAGCTGCTGAGCCAGCGCCCGCTGCGAAGCGGCGCCGGTGCAATGCCGGCGGCGCCGCCTTTATTTGGGCCGCATCGAGAGAAAGGTCGCGAGGTGTTCGAAGAGCGTCGGGGTGCCCTCGAGCGGCGACTGGCGCAGCGCCCGTTCGATCAGGCGGTCCGCCAGCTCGGCGCGGCCGTCCAGTTTCAGCAGGGCCGCCTGGGTATAGACCGAGCCGAAGTTGGCCGAATCGAGCTTGTTGGCCAGCGTCATGGCCAGCTTGGCCTCCTCGATGCGCCCTTGCGTGACGAGGGCGGCGGCCAGGCCACCATGCGATTCGGCAAAGTTGCGGTCAGCGTCAACGGCGTCGCGGAAAGCCTGCTCGGCGCCGACGGCGTCGCCCGCGTTCAGCTTGGCCCAGCCCAGCGCGATCAGGGTTCCCGCGTGCCCTGGCATGCAGACACTGGCCCTGGTCATGGCGGCGATGGCGTCGACATTGTTTTGTTTGTGCATCAGGGTCAAGCCCAGGCCCAGCCAAGCGCGGCCGTTATCGGCGCGTTGCGACAAGATCCGTTCGAACGAGGCGCTGGCCGCATCGATATCCTGCTTTTCCAGGGCCAGCGCACCGGCCACGGCGTTCGCGTCGACGCTGTCGGGATGCTCGGCCAGCACCTGTTGCGCCAGGGCGCCGGCGCGCTCGCGCTCACCCATGTCGAAATTGACCAGCGACAGATAGGCGTTGCTGTCGGGGTCGCCGGCAATACTGACCCAGTGTTCGCAGGCCGCGTTCGCCGCGTCCAGGTCGCCTTCATGGTGCAGGCAGTGGGCCAGGTATCTGGCGTTGTTGGCATTGTCGATGCCGTATTGCTGCGCGCTCGCAAACGCCTTGGCCGCATCGGCATAGCGCTCCTGGTAGTACAGTGCCAGGCCGAGGTTGTGAAACAGGGCGGCGTCGTTTTCGCCGCCGTCGATCAAGCCTTGCAAGCTCGCTCCAGCCTCGCCGAAGCGGTGCAAGGCCAGGTAGACCGTGGCCAGGCGGCCGTGGGCCACGGCCGCGCCGGGCGTGAGAGCGATAACGCGCTGAAATGCCTCGAGTGCCTGGTCGAGCTTGCCGGCTTGCAGATACAGCTCACCCAGTTGGGTGAGCAGACTGGCATTGTCAGGATCGGAGGAGAGGAAGGATTCGAAGCGCTCGGTCTGCGCTTGCAATTGATCGGCTTGAGGCATTGTCGTTTTTTCCGCGCGTGAATGTGCTTCATTTTACAATGCCATTCTGTTGCTTACTAGATAAAGGCGAGGTGCTGGCCGCCAGACGGCGTCGACGCTGCCATTGGCCGCTTGACTGGTGAGCGCGGCGGCGGGACAGTGGGCGTGGCGGGCCGGCTGGCCATGGGGGTTGGCAGAATCGATAGGCTGCGGCGAACTGCCGGCGAACTGCCGGCGAACTGCCGGCGACCTGAAGTCGTGGCCGGTGACGCTTCGCCGGGGTTTCAAGTGCGCCAGAGATAATGACCGGAAAGTGGGCTGCAAGGGCAAGCTTGCAGCCAAGCGGCGTACCAAGGGCCAGCAAGATCGCGGAGCATGGAAGATATGCTTAAATCGACATTACCATGAATATTGTCGAGTGTGATTGCCGGGTGGGCGGGCCGTTCGCGGGCTCCCTGTTGACGATACCGGCTAGTCGAGACCCCGGCCAAGCGCGTTTTCGAACGACTCGCCCTGGATGTACCGCTGGGAGATCACATCTTCGAGCCGAATCATCTCCGGTCGAAGATGCTCCCATCCGCTTGCTCCTGATGCATTTCACTGAGCGATATCGTCGATATGGAACTTCCATTCAGCATGGCCAGCTCTCTTGCCGCAGCCCAGAACACATGCGCCGCGCACACTTCCTTAATGGTGGTGAGCGGCAGCCGATAGGTCAAAACGAGATGGCCAATGACGGCAAGTCCGTATCCCTGGCGCCGCAATGCTTCGTCAATCCTGGTGTCAAAGATATAGACCATGTCGAACAGTGGCTAGACCGCGTACGTGATATAGCCGACGCGCGCACCGTCCTTTGCATAAATGGGGGTCTAAGCCGGAACCCCAGAAAATTCCGTCAGCCCAACTTCAACCCGGCGAGGAGCGTGTCAAGGTCGATCATCTCGCCTCCGTTCTGGAAGGTGTAGTGCCCGTTGAGCAGGATGTGCCGCCAAGCTGCCGGCGATATCTGGGTGATCAGCGCCACGGCCTTGGTGTTGCCGTCCGCTTCGTACTTCGTCAGCAATCTCGACAGGATGGCCGAGTTGTAATAGATGATCGCATTACCGATCAGTCTGGCGCACTGGTTGCTAATCTCAATTTCGATGTCGGTACGACCGGTCAATTCCTTCTTTCCCCCGACCTGCGCGATGGTCGAGCGTAACTGGTGGTAAGACTCGATGCGGTTCTGCGAACGATGCACGTTTCGTTCCAGTTGCGGATTGCGCAGGTAGCGCAGCGTGTAGATGCTGCGCACCAGCTTGTCGAACTCAAAAATGGCACGCCGTGTCGGATTCGGCGCTGTGTAGGTGCATAGCTTGCGGATCAGCGTGCCCTGGGTCATTTCCTTGAGGGCCAGCGTGGCTACGATCTGATCGATATTCGCCTTCTCGTTAACGATGAGCTCCCGGTCGATCTGAGCGACTGGACGAATCAGGCACTTCTCATACAGCGCCGGATCGTCGGCGCAATACAATTCCTGGAGTTGGTCTTCGAGGTCGGTGAAGCGCGGCTCGAAACGCAGTCCGTACCAGTGCAGGATAGCGAAGTTGGCCTTGTTGACGCTGTGCATATCGCCGGTGATCGCGGTCGGCACGATATTCGACGTATTGCGATACCAGATATCGAACACGTGGTGGCCTTCGTAGTCATGCGCACCGATCAGGTAGCCGTTGAGCGGAATGTGGTTGCATAGCAGCGTATAGGCGACCACGCCCTTTCCACGTCCGAAATATTTGCGCGAGTAGCGTGCCTTCACGGTTGGCCGTTCGACGCCGAACTTCTGACCGTCGACGGCACCGTACAGCGTATTCAGGTCGAAAGAGTAGTGAGGGAAGATCGGCAGCGCAGCAATGGCGTTGCTGATGCAGTCGTTGGCCGCGTGCAGCGACGCTTGTCGTAGGTACTGCTGGTAAGTTGATTCCAGCACATGGTAGGGGATGTCGCTGGTGCGCGCCATGACCTGGTTGCCGTGGTTCATCGCCTGCGCGATGATGACCGCCATCAGGCTATCGGAATCGGCCACTTTTTTCGCATAGCGCGGTTGCAACGGCGTCAGCGCCGACAAGAACTGGCACTGTCCGTTGACGAAGCGAAACACGTCGGCCACGTCGCAGAACGGCAGCTGCTCGTAGAGCCCTTGCTCATGTGCCTTATGGTTCTCGGCCTTGGGTCTGCGCCAGGTTAGCGCCTTGGTATCTTTGTTGTACTCCATGTGCGTGAGCTTGCCCTGTTTCAGTTCACGATTGAACGTCAACCATTGCACATGCAGTTCGGCGGTCAGGGCGTCGAGTTGCGCTTCAATCGGCTGGCGCAGGAACGGAATGTCCATCTCGGCCAGCATGTCGGCCTTTTCGTCCATCGAGACCAGTTCGTCGGAGAAATGGCGGTGTTGCAGGCTATCATCGAGATAGAGTTCGCCCGACTTGAAACGTTTCCGGATTTGCCGGTACAGCCAGAACTCATAGCGGTCAGCATGCAGGCCCGTTGGCTTGCCATCGGCATCGAAGACCAACAGATACGAACGCAACCGTTTTGGCAGCGTTGCTGGCGGGCACTCTGCCAGCGGCCGTTGCGACAGACGTTGCTGCTTAGTGAACACGCTCTTGGCCCAGAACAGCGCCGCGAGCCATGGACTGTCCGGTTCGGTGCCGGCGAAGTCGAGCGCGACATATAGAGGTCGTAGATGACGGCGGATGCGTTCAGCCAGGCCGTCCACCGCCTGCCAGTGCAGAGCCAGCTTGCTCACCGGCTTCACACTCATGCGCTGTCCGGTGATCTGGAGTGTGTCTTTCGGCATGATCTTGTACGCGCGCTGCCGCACGTTGCCAAACGGCGTGGTATCAGCCACCGTGTCATCGACATAGAGCAGCAACAGGCGGCCAACCTGCGGCGTATCCGGTTGACGGCGCACCTGTTCGGCGACATACAGTTTTTGCGCGCCGGCGCTGCTCTCTTCCTCCAACTTCTTCATATGGTAAGCCATCGCATCGACCAGGTTGTCGGAGAGTTGCCGGTAGCGCTGCCAGGCATAGCACAACAAGTAGAGGCGGGTCTGATCCGCCTTGAGGCTGCGCAGGTCATGGACGGTGTAGAAGCTCGCCAGACTCGCGTAGTAGAGCAAGTTCTGTTGCGAAACACCCAGCTTTGGCAGAAGGTCCTTGGCAATTCTGTGCAACGGCTCCAGCAAAGCGCGCTTCTCGCGTTCGCGGATCATCTGACGCCAGCCGAAGTCCTTGGCGTCCTGCTTGAGCGCCGCCAGCTGGGACAAGGTGTCATCACGCACCAGAAGCTGGGCCAGCGCGTCCATGGCCGCGTCGTCCAGCGCTTCCGCCAGGAGGCCGCCCACCCGCCGACGTTCGGCGGACAGGGTTTCGCTGACCAATTCTTGCAGCGTGGTGTAGCCGGGGCGGATGATTTTGTGTTCATTGAGCCAGACAATCAACTCGGCGGCCACAAACCCCGGCGTCGCATCGCGCCTTGCGGTCAGCGCGGCCTGTTGTCCAAGCTGCGGCAGGAAGTCGGCCGTCCACAGCTGGTAGCCGAACAACTCGGCGATTTGCCCGCGCTGAGCGTAATGCTCATGCTTGGTGATCGGCTTACGGTCAAACGCCTCGTCGTGAAAATAATGGTTTAGTACGAAGGTGCCGTCATCATCGACATCGGTCCAGTCGAAGCGGAAGAAGGACTGCTTGGCCTTGAAGTAGCCGATCTGCAAGACGCAATAGACCTGGGCATGCAGGCCTGGCCGGCTACTGGCGAGCGCCAATTCGGTTTCCGTCAATGCCAGGTATTCCATCCGCTGTGCATCGTCGAAGTCTGGCAGGCCGTACAGGGCTTCTTGCTCAGCCTCTGACAGAACACTGAGCAACTTATTTTTTTGTTTCATCCATAATCTTTCCAAGGCTAGCTGACCAGCGTTAGCGTTTCGGTCAAAGTCCAGGTTGGTTTGTTGGCACCGCAAAGCAAGCCGAATTCTGTTACATTATGAGCGAGGCGCGCCGTTTACGTGTCTTACATTAAATAACGGGTTAAGTGACATTTTTTGATGATTGGCAAGTGGCAGGAAAGACTGTCACACAATCGACCGTATAAGTGACAATAAGATATGCTAATTGGGTACATGCGGGTATCGAAGACCGACGGGTCGCAAACGACACACCTGCAGCGAGATGCGCTGGAGGGAGCCGGTGTTGATCCGAAGCATCTATATGAAGATCAGGCATCTGGCAAACGGGAAGATCGGCCTGGTTTGGCAGCTTGTCTCAAGGCGCTCCGGGAAGGCGATACGCTCGCGGTATGGAAATTAGACAGGCTGGGCCGGGATTTGCGCCATTTGATCAATACGGTGCATGATCTGACCGCGCGCGGTGTGGGGCTGAAGGTGCTGACCGGGCACGGCGCTGCGATCGATACGACTAGTGCGGCGGGCAAACTGGTCTTTGGCATTTTTGCCGCGCTGGCCGAGTTTGAGCGCGAACTTATTTCTGAGCGCACAGTCGCCGGACTAGCGTCCGCGCGAGCGAGAGGCCGTAGCGGTGGGCGGCCGTTCAAGATGACACCTGCCAAGCTGCGCCTGGCGATGGCGGCAATGGGCAAGCCGGAAACGAGTGTTGGCGCGCTTTGTGAAGAACTTGGCGTTACGCGGCAGACTTTGTACCGCCACGTGTCACCAAAGGGAGAACTACGCCCGGACGGTGAAAAGTTGATCAAGGCGTGATTTTCGACTGCAGCATGAACGATCTGCTCAGGCAGCAGCCGCCAACAGCAGTCAGGCAATATGGCACCAGCGTTGCACCGCTTCGGCTGTGTCAAATGGACTTGTATTAAAGCAAATCCGTGCCTGTGGGGCATATTCATGGACAACGTTGAGCACCTTCTCGAACAGAAGAAAGTTTTTGTCAATAGCGCGCATGCCTGCACCGATCACGACGCAGTCATAGCTGTTTTGTTCCAGCGTGGTGCGAATCACTGCCTCTGCCGTTTCGCCAAAGTCAGTGAGGCACAATTTTGCGTCGTAACCCAAGGCGTTCAGTGCGGCGATGTCCTTGTCCAGTCCGCCTTGCACCTTCTCGGCCGTCATGCCGGGGAAGGCTGCGTAGGCCGGATCGGCGAAGTCGATAAGTTGTGGCTGCAGGCCGATGGATAAAACAGATTTTTTGGCGGTCATGATGTTTTCCGGGGTGGTGGTAGAAAGTTTTCGAACGTGTGACGCCGTTGCTGGATGGCTACGCACTGGCTTGCAAGTAGTTTTTTTCAAATCAAAGGCGGATCGGGTTTAAGCGCAGACGCGAAGAATCATCTTCCCACGGGTCTTTCCACTTTCGCCCAGGCGATGTGCTTGTGCCGCATCGGCCAGCGCAAACTCTTGACCGACCAGCACCCGCAACTTTCCGCTGTCCACCAACGCCGCCAATTGAGTCAGCACCTCGCCACGCGGAGACGAAAAGACAAACGCGCCTCGTGCATCAGCGGCAGCGGCCCGTTCTTGCGAGGGCGGTTGGGTCGTTGCTACCAGCAAGCCGCCGGCGCGCAACGTAGCCCAGGATGCCTCTTGCGTGGCGCCCCCAAGCGTATCGAGTACCACATCCATGTTGCGGGCGATTTGCTCGAATTTCTGCGTGCGATAGTCAATCACCTCGTCCGCACCAAGGCTCTGCACCAACGCCACATCGGCGGTCCCCACCGTGGAGGTGACGTGCGCTCCTTGCGCTTTGGCCAGTTGCACTGCAACGCTGCCCAGCGCACCGGCGCCACCGTGGATCAACACACGCATACCGCGCGCCAGCTGAGCCGTTTCGATCAAAGCTGTCCAAGCCGCTAGGCCCGGTATGGGCAGAGCCGCCGCCGTAGTGAACGACACAGTACGAGGCTTAAGCGCAACTTGCGCGGCATCGACCGCCACGTAGTCGGCATAGGTGCCACCACGGGCGAATTCCGCATAGAAAAACACTTCGTCACCGGGAGAAAAAGCCGTAACCGCGCCACCGACTGCAGTTACGACGCCGGCCGCATCCGAACCCGAGGTAAAAGGGAGTAATTTTGGGATCATGTGTGCCACGTTCCCACTTCGAATTTTCCAGTCAATTGGATTGATGCCGGCCGCGATCACGCGCACCAGTACATCGTTGGGGCCGCAGGAGGGGACGGGCACTTCTTCCAGTTGCATTTGACTGGCATCGCCGTAGGCGTGAATTCGTATAGCTTTCATTTTCTACTCTTTCTAATGGGTTGTCGGGGTGTTGAACAGTTGAACCCGTTGACGGAATGAAATGAATCTTAATCTTCTTCGAAATTGGATGCAATCGAAGCTACTGGATAATATTTATCCATATATGGAATAATGAATACATGGAAAATCTCTCCGCTCTACACGATATGGCCTTGTTCGTTGAGGTGGCGCGCACCGGCAGTTTTAGCCGCGCCAGCATCAAGCTGGGCGTGCCCGGCGCAACGCTGTCGCGGCGTATTGCCGCGATGGAGCGCCATTTCGGTGTGCGCCTGCTGGACCGCAGCACGCGCCACGTCGCGCTCAGTGACGCCGGGCGTCGCTACTTCGAGCGCTGCGCCCACTTGGTGGACGAGGCACGATTGGCGCAAGAGGCTCTGTTCGAGACAGTCAATCGCCCGGTTGGTCATGTGCGCGTGTCGATGCCGGTGGACCTAGGTCTGACGCATATCGGCCCCTTGCTGCCTGACTTTGCCCGCCAGTATCCCGGCATCAGTCTGGATCTGGACTTGTCACCCCGCTTCAGCGATCTGGTCACCGAGCATGTGGACCTTGCCATCCGCTTGGGAGAGGTTGTAGGCGATCTACTGGTGGTGCGGCGCCTTGGGGCAATCGAGCAGTTCCTGTTCGCGGCCCCTGGCTACTTGGCGCTGCACGGCCGTCCCCAACAACCCGCCGATCTGGTGGAGCATGCCTGCATCACCGCTGGCAGTGCGCAGCAAGCCAGCAATTGGCTCCTGCAGCGCGATGGGCACGCCATGGAGGTTCAGGTACGCGGCCACTTCGGCATCAATAACCCCGGATTGATCAGGCTGCTAGTGGAGCGAGGCTTGGGAATCGCAGCCCTGTCACACAAATTGGCACGCGAAGCCGTCGACGCCGAGCGCTTGGTCCGCGTGCTGCCTGATTGGGCGTTCAAACCTATGGCAGTGCACGCCGTAATGGTCAGTCGCATGCAGTCGGCGAGCGTGCGCGCCTTGGTGGATTTTTTAGCCGCCCGCCTTTCACTGGAATGAATGAGGGCGCAACTGCTAGCCCGCAGCAAGCTGCAAGCTGCGGCACAACAGCCGTTGCGTGGACCACCAAGCTACCAAATGTCATCTGGTGGTAGCTTCGCTCCCACCAAGCCAACAATTGGCAGGATTTCGCTTTGGCCGGAAAAATCCGGGGTTCCGGCTTAGACCCCCTAAATGGTGGCCTGCTGATCGTTGCCGGTCTTCTTGCGGCCCGGTTCAGCTACCCGCGCCGACGGAACGCAATATATTGGATCGCAAACCATCGGATCGCCGGCACATGTGTGGGTGCCTGGCGGTGGAAAAATTGCAATGGGTTACGTAGTAGCGACACAAAACTGCGTCACATGCATACAGCGCGGCACAAAACGCCAACATTTCTCGCAAAACGGGAAAGTTGGCGTTTTGTGCCGGCGTGCTGTATGCCCGCGCCTTGCCAAGCTATTCGGACAGTCGAGCCGAAGATAGCGTTTCCATCATCCTTTATTTAACATAATATAGATTATGCGAATTATGCACAGTTGAAATGCGGCCCCCGAGTCCAGGAAAAAGGCCGGCTCTGGTTCAAGCACCACCGCTTTTTCGAGCGCACCGGGATTGCCCCGAAAAACCTGCGCTTTAGTCTTGAGCGGCCGCAGAAGGCGGAACATTGCAGTCAATTGCGGATCACCCATTTCATCGATGACCGCCGCGATGCGCTCAGACAATTAAGCGGGATAGTCGAGCATCGTTTCCTGTTCGGCCCCCAAGAGGACCCAGGAGCGTCGCGCAGGGTCGTGGGATACCGGCCTGGCGCGATGCCTTGGCGCCGGGCTAGGCGCGTAAGGCAACAGCCAGGCCGCTACCCGATTGTTACTGCTGGCCGACATTACTGCTGGCCGACCGCACCGGCCAAGATACGCTCATCATGCAGCGCCTCGGGAAAACCGGTCATCGACATGAACGCAGCTCGACGTTGACATAGGGAGCCCACTTGGGTGATCTTCGTTTCCGACAATGCCCAATCGTGCCGGATCATCCTCAATGAAGCTCCGCGGCAGGGGTCTGCATGGCGACGTAGTTACTGCCGATCCATTCGCCAAAGGTCGCGGTGTCGGTGTCGAGGCAGACATCCAGCCCGTACTTCTTAGCTTCCGGAACCGAAAACGTAAAGCTCGGGCTGGGCCGAAGGAAAAATACACTCGAATTGCGCCCGCTACCCGCACGCAGGCGTGCCGGGGGCGCCGCAACATGATGACGCGGCGCCGGAACCGCGCCTTGCGTGACCAAGGTGGCGATGGCGCCACACAGCACCAGCATCGTATCGGGCATGACGGGCAAATCAACCGTTTCGCCGCCGATCTGCGCGCGCAGGCTGACAAAACCATTGGCACACGCGGTCTGGTGGATCAGCGAGACGATCGACAGGTCATAGTGGGGTGCCATGCGTAACGGCTCGCATTCGGCCACCCGGTGCTCAGGTACTTCAGGGAAGTAACGCAGTCGGAGGACAGGGTCGCAGTCGAGCAGCTTGTCCAGGTCTTGTCCGCTGTGCGGGTCGACTGCCATCAGCAACGCCCGCGCCGTTTCCTGCGCCACGCCGTACAGTCGCCGAAAATAGTCTTGCCAGATCGTCTCGAAGCGGGTGGAGGGAAACAGGTTGTTGGATAGCCCCATGGAATAGCACATCGAATAGTCGGTGTATTGCCCGGTATTGGTCACGGTGGCCGTGCTTTCCGCTTCCAGCGGCGAATAGCCGCGCCGGGTTGTCTTGAGCGTGGGTGTCAGGGCGCGCCGTTGTTCCGCGCTGCTGTGCTGGAACACTTCCATTGCCACATCCGCCGCGCGGCGGTGGTCCTGTTCCGACAGGCCGCACTGCGACAGGTAAAAGACACCCTGTTGCGTGGCGCAGCGGCGCAACTCATCCTGGCGCTTGCCTTGCTGCAGTTCTGCCAGGCTGATTACTGGCACCGTTGTGTCTGCCATGATCTTGCTCCCGTGATAGTTGGCCGTCAGGTCTGGCCGTTCCTGCGGATCAATTCCGCCAACCCGTGCTGCAAATACGCGCCATAGGCCACATCTGGGTTGGGGCCGGCGCGTGCCTTGGCGTGCGGGTTGAAAGGCTGAAGCGTTGCATCGTTGCCCGCGTGGACGAAGAATGGCAGCGACAAGCGCTCGGCGTTGACCCATTTCACCCTGTGCAGCGGCGCGCGGTAATAGCCCATCGTCAGGTGTTCCATGAAGGTGCCGCAGTTGACCAGGAAGTGCTCGCCAGAGACCGGCACGTCCAGCCAGCCGTCCGCCGTTTCGACCTGCAGGTTCGCAATGGGCGTCTGGAACAGCACGGTCAGGAGGGAGACGTCCACATGGCTCTCGAAGCTCAGCCTGGTCCCGTCGGCACCGATGATGGTGGCCGGGTAGTCGTCCAGGTAGGGATAGCGGATCAGCGAGGCGGCCGAGAGCGTATCGGCGGGCGTGACATGGACATCGAAATAGCCCTCCTCTTTGCCGAGCGCGAGCGCGTAGCCGCGCAGCAGGGCGCGCGAGAGCGCCAGCATGTCGGCGTAAAACTGTTCGCAATAAGCACGAAAGCCTGGATGGGCCGCATCGTCAGGCCACCAGTTCACCTCATGCATGGGAGCGCCCTTGCGTATCATCGGGTGCTCGTCGGTGAAGGCCGGATTCAGGTAGCAGAAGGACTCGACCGCCTTCTTGCCCTTGATCGCCATGTAGTAGCCGTTGCGCACATGGGGATTGGCCGGGTTGTAGGCATGGATGGCAATTCGCAATTTCTCCTGCTCGGTCATGGCATGGTGGAAGCGATTGACTTGTTGCTGCAATCGCGTCACATCGATTCCGTGGCCTGATGCGTAAAAGAAGCCGTCGGCGCGGCTGGCGCTGTCGATCTGCGCCGCTGCCCTGCGCCGGGCCTGGGCATCGCCGCCTAGCAACGGTCCGATATCGATGACCGGGACATGGGCCATGGCGCTCACGACGCCTCCATCAGTTCGTCGATCAGCCGGCACATGGACGTGACGACGGTGCTGTCGCGGACCCACGAATGGTGGGTCTGACCGCGCAAGAATTCGACCCGGAGGTTTTGTTGAGGCAGCAAGTTGTCGAGGTAGTTGCAGCGCGTGTCCTGGTAGTAGGCGAACAGCAAACGCTGGACTTCGCTCCTGACCACCTCATTGGGCTGCTCCGCCTTGAACAGCACCACCGTGCCAAGCCGTTCGGCGAGCAGGTCCAGGTCGGCCTGCGCCGGCGCGTAGCGGTAATTGATGGGGTCGAGCAGGCGCTCGTCGGTTGCCAGACCCAGGTCCGCCGATGCCTTGGGCACCGCGAAATACGCGTCGATGATGAACAGGTTGGCAAGCTGTTTCCCCAAGCGGGCCAGCTGGTTGGCAATCTCGACCGCCAATACGCCCCCGAAACTCCAGCCCAGCAAGCTGTATGGACCGGCGCCTTGTAACTGCTCAATCTGCTCGACATAGTAGCTGGCCAGCGCCTCGAACGACTCCCCCGGCGCGTGAAGGTGCAGGTTATTGAAGACGACCAGCCGGTGTCCGGGCAATTGCGCGGCGATGTTACCCAGGTAGCTTTCCGCGCCCCCCTCGCCCGGCGGCAGCATGAACAAGGTGCCGCCGGGCGCGCACTCGTTGATCACGACATACGGATCGAACCGCATCGGTCCGGTTTGCATGGGCTCGAACTGCCCCGGTTCGAACCGGCCTGGTGTGCGGTCGGCAGGCACGCGGGTCGCCGTTGCCGTATGAGCAATGAGCGAATGCAGCGCCGCTTCCAGTGCCTCGGCAAACCGTTGCGTTGTTGCGCGGTCCAGCCGCGCTTCGATCAGTGCAAGCAATTGTCCGCCGGTGCGCACCATGGTGATATCGACAGCGCAGTCACTGGCAGCCTCCCCTACTGGGGCGGCCAGACAAGCGCCGTCGAGGCGCCAGGCCGCGTGCGCCGCGCCATGCGCCTGCGATCCGGCATCCAACAGGCCCAGATAGTTGAAGCTAACCCCGGGCAAGGGAGTACTGTCGCTGCCGTAGATGCCGTGCGGGGCGCCATAGCCTAAGCCATGCAGCGGTGTGCGGCGCCGGTTTTCCCTGGTGCGCAGCAGGCTTGCGCCCAGGTCGCGGCACACCTCGAGCGGCAAGGGATGCATGGTGGTGAACCAGCCGACGCAATCGCGCACGTCGGGGCCGTGTTCGAGCTGTTCGCGACCGTGTTCTTCCACGGTGACGATGTTGCTTGCGCGTCCGGTAAGGGCCTGCAGCGCATAGGCCAGCGCCGTGAGCAGCAGGTCGTTCACGTCGGTCTCGTAGGCCCAGGTGCTGTCGTTGATGAGACGGGCCGTCTGGTCGGCCGTGAGCTGGAAGCGCACACGCTGCGTAGGCGCATCGTGGCGCGCTGCCAGCACGCCATCGGCCTTGTCGCGCGCCACCGCCAGCGCGAGCTGCGACCACCAGCTGCGCTCGTCGGCGCCGGCCTGGTAGCGCTGCACGGCCTCGCCCCAAGCGCGCAGCGTGGCGCGGCGTGGACCGAGGGTGCCGCCATGGTAGAGGATTTCCAGGTCTTCGGTGATGATGCGCCAGCTGACCACATCGGCAATCAAGTGGTGCATCGCAAACCACACCCGCGCGCCGCCGTCCTCGCTGCCATGCAGGTAGAGTGCGCAGTACAAGGGGCCGTGCTCGAGGTCGATGCTGCGCTGACTAGCGCGCAGGTGGCTCTGCAACGTCGCTTCGGGCATGTCGCGCACATCGAGCTGGGACAATACGGGCCGGGCAGGCGCGCTGTAAAACTGCTCGTGGCCCGTGCCACTTGCGCGGAAGCGCAGCCAGAAGGCATCATGATGGTCCACCAGCTCGCCCAGGGCCGCGCGCAGCTTGTCCGCATCCAGCACGCCGGTGCGGATCACGAAATGCTGGTTCCAGCATGACTGGTCAACGATCGGCTTGGCAAAGAACCAGCGCTGGATGGGGAGCAGCGGGCATGCACCGGCCGGAATCTGGGGCGCTGGGGCTTCTTGTGGACAGGCCCGTTGCGAACGCAACTGCGCAGCCAGGGCGCGAACGGTGGGGAAATCGAACACCTGCTTGACGCTGACGGCCGCACCACTGTGGCGCTGTGCCATGCTGGCCAGGCGCAGCGCGCCGATGCTGTCCCCGCCGCTGCGAAAGAAGTCATCGTCAATCCCGACGGCATCTGCTGGAATCTGTTCTGCCCACATCCGGCACAGGCGCGCCTCGAGCCGGTCGCGCGGCCCGCAATACGGCGCCGGGCTGAACTTGGCGGGCGGCACCGGCAACGCCCCGGTATCGAGCTTGCCGTTGATCGTGACAGGCAAAGGATGCGTGAGCCGCACCAGCTGCGACGGCACGGTGCCCGGTGCCAGCGTTGCGCGAAGCGCCGACATGAGCGCGGTGGGGTCGACCATTGCTCCGTCGGCAGGCAAGTAATAGGCGAGCAGGCGCTGCCCGCCTGATCCCTGCGCCTCGTCTTGCGCGACCACGGCGCAGGCGCTCACGCCACCGAAGGCGATGATGGCAGCTTCGATCTCGCCAGGTTCGATGCGCAGCCCGCGCACCTTGAGCTGCTTGTCGTTGCGCCCCATGAAGCGCAGGGCGCCGTCGCGCTCCACCCGGACCAGGTCGCCAGTCGTGTACAGCACCGCGCAACTGCCCGTGCGGCGCTCCGCGTCGGTTTGCAGGTGATTGGCGACGTAGTGCTCGGTGCTCAGCGCAAGGCGGTTGAGGTAGCCGTCGGTGACGCACTCGCCGGCGATATGCAACTGGCCGCATTCACCCGGCGGCACTGCCTGCATGGCGTCGTCCAGCACATACAGGCTGGTATTGGAGAGCGGCTCGCCAAGGTCATTTGCAAAGGGCGCACCAGGGGCGAAATAGCGCACGGTGTTGTAGACGGTGGTCTCGGTCGTGCCATACGCGTTGTAGAGCTGGCCGGCGTACTGGCGTCGGACCTGGTCGAAATGGTGCTTGAGGAAGGCCTCGCCGGCGACCACCACGGTCCGCAGGTGCGCAAAGCGCGCCAGGTTGAACTGCCCGACCTGGGTCGGCGTGCCGCTCAGGAACGTGAGCTGCTCGCGTTCGGCGCAGTCATACAGGCCCGCTTCGTCCGCCGGGGCGATCAGCAGCTTGTGCCCACTCAGGATGGAGAGCGCGATCTGTTCGATGGAAAAGTCGAAGACGTAATTTGACAGGAACAGCACCGTCTGCGCGCTGCCATCTGCCATATCGGCATACCGCGCCTGCAGGCTGCGATGGAAACTGGCGGCGTTGCGGTGGGTGACCAATACTGCCTTGGGCTGGCCGCTGGTGCCCGATGTGTAGATCGCATATGCCAGGTCGGCTGCGGTATGGCGAAGGGCGAGGTTGGCGCCGGAACCGACATCGGGGGCCAGACAATCGATGTCGAGCACGGGCAGCATGGCGTCGCCGAGCAGGCGCTCCAGGCGCGCGCAGTAGCCGCTATTTGCCAGCACCAGGCGGGCGCCGGTATCTTCGAGCAGGAAAGCGATGCGCGCATCGGGACAAGCCGGATCGATGGGAACGTAGGCGGCGCCCGACTTCCAGACGGCAAGCATCGCCACCACCATGCGTGCGCTCTTGTCGAGCACCAGGGCGACCAGGTCACGCGCGCGCAGCGCAGCACGCTGGCGCAGCTGGCGCGCCAGCCGGTTGGCCTGCTCGTTGAGTTCACGGTAGGTGAGACGGCCGCTGCCGCACACCAGTGCAATCGCGTCAGGCACCTTGGCGGCCTGGCTCTCGAACAGGGCATGCAATGGCAGCAGCGCTTGCTGGGTTTGTTGCGTTTGTTGCGTTTGTTGCCACTGTTGGGTTAGTTGCGTCCGTTGCGCATCGAACAGCAGCGCCGGTGGCACGGGCGAATCGAGCCACCCGACGCCGCGCGCAAACTGTTCCAGGACATGGGTGAAACTGGCCAGCAGGCGCTCGACCGTGGCAGCGGCAAACAGCGACGTGGCATAGGTGACGCTGCCGTGCAAGCCATCGCCGGTCTCCTGGAACATTACCGAGAGCTCGAACTTGACGCTGGTGGGCGATGCGTTAGCAGGCGCGTACGGCGCCAGCACCGCGTCGCTTGCTGGCATGTCGGACCATGGCAGCAGGGTGAAGTTGACCTGTGCCAGTGGCGGGCGGCCCGCTTCGAGCGCCATGCCGGCCAGCTTGAGCACGCGTTCGAATGGCAGGTCGGCATGGGCCTGGGCGCCCTGCACAGCGGCGCCAACCGATTGCAGATAGGCCCGCAGCGTCAGTGCGGGATCGGGCCGCACCCGTATCGCCAGCAGATTGGCCATCAGGCCGACCACGCCCGCAAATGCGGGCTTGCCCCGGTTGGCGAACGGCGTGCCGATCACCAGGTCGCGCTGGGCGCAAGCGCCATGCAGCATCAGGCCCCAGGCGGCAAGCAGGGTGCTGTACAGGCTGACATTGGCTGCACGCGACAGTTCCCTCAGGCAATCTACCATGTTTGCCGCGAGCCTGACCGGGATCTCGCGGCCAAGGTAGTCGAAGCGTGCCGGGCGCGCAAAATCGCACGGCAGGCGCAGCGGTTCGCAGGCGGCCAGGTTGGCGCGCCAATAGTCGTCGAGCCGGGCCAAGCGCTCGCCATGCAGCATGCGGCGTTGCCACACCGCATAGTCGGCGTAGCGCGCTGCGATCGCAGGCAGCCTGCCCGGCGGCGTGCCAGAGACCAGGGCGTTCAGTTCGCGCCGAACGATCTCCCACGAACAGCCGTCGAAGCAGGTATGGTGGAACACCAGGCTCAGGTAGACGGTATGCGACGCGGATGGCAGCCGAATCACGGCGGCCAACAGCGGCGCCTGTTCATCGAGCCGGAACACATGCCCTGCCCTGGCCGCGAGGATCTCGTCGAGCTGCGCTTGGCCATGCGCCGTCAGCGCATCGACCCCGAAGCGTGCCAGCGCATCGGCCTGGGGCAGCGTATGCAAGCGGTGCGCGCCGTCGCTGCCGACGCGAAGCAGCGTGCGCAGCGCGGCGTGCCGGCCGAGCACGGTGCGCACCGCCTCGGCCAGCGCGTCGGCGCAGCGGGCGTCGGCGCACAGGGTGAACGCAATGTTGTAGGCACTCGTGCCGGCCTGCACCGCGTCGATGAACAGCAGGCGCTCCTGGGCGAACGACACCAGCGGGAATGCCTCGGGGGCGGCGCCATGGACTTGAGCGCCCTGCCCGGCGGCCTGCGCAATGTGGCGGGCCTGGGATGCCACCGTGGTAGCCTGGAAAATGGTCGCCACGCTCACATCGCAATCGAATGCACTGGTGGCGGCGTGCGCCAGCGCCATGGCACGCATGCTGTCGCCACCCAGGGAAAAGAAGTCGTCATGGACCCCGATGCGCTCGGGCGCGACCCCGAGCACGCGCGACCACACGTCGCGCAGGCGCGCTTCGATCCCGTCGGACGGCGCGTCGTGCCGGCTGGCCGGTGCCAGCACCGGGTGCGGCAGCCTTGCGCTGTCGAGCTTGCCGCTGGCGGTGACGGGGATCTCGGTGATCCGCAGTACGTGCACGGGCACCAGCGCCGCCGGCAGGACCCGCGCCATGCTGCGCTTGAGTTCCCGTTCGTCCAGGTCGCGCTCGGCCAGGTAGAAGCCGATGATGTACTTCTGCGCGCTGGCCCCGTCAAGGCCCGCGCTGCGCTCGCGGGTGATCACCAGCGCCCGGCGCACGCCGCCACATGCCGCCAGCGCCGCTTCGACTTCCCCCAGTTCGACCCTCAGGCCGTTGATCTTGACCTGGAGGTCGGTACGCCCCAGGTACTCAAGTTCGCCGTTGGGCAACCAGCGCGCCAGGTCGCCGGTCCGGTACAGGCGCTCCCCTGGCCCCGCGAAAGGGGTGTCGATAAACCGCTGCGCCGTCAGTTCACGCCGGTTGAGGTACCCGCGCGCGACCCCGGCCCCGCCGATATACAGCTCGCCGATGCCACCGATCGGGACGCGCTGCATGTCGGCGTTGAGCACATGACAGCGTGTATTGGCGACCGGGAAGCCAATACTGCGGTCAAGGCGCGCCTCGCCGCTGCCATACAAGCGCTTGTGACTGGTGATCGAGATCTCGGTGGGGCCGTAGCCGTTGATGATCATCCCGTGCGGGAACGACTTGCGGATCCGAGCAAACACCGCTTCCGACAGGTCTTCGCCGATCGCATCGATGCGCTTGAGCGTGCGGGCCTCGGAGAAATCGTACATCGACAGCACCGATGGCGTGCCGGACAGATAAGTCACCTGCTCTGCATTGATGCAACGGCACAGGGCGCGCTGGTCGGCGCGGATGGCGTCGTCGAGCAGGACCAGTTTCTGGCCATTGAGCAGCGCGCCGGTCATGACCTCGACAAAATGGTCGAACACGTAGTTGGAAAACGTGAGCATGGCCTCGTCGCCGTGCTCCGGGTCGAGCTTGAACAGCGCTGCCAGCGATTGCTGCAGGTTGACCACCCCGCGGTGTTCGACCAGCACGGCCTTGGGTTTGCCCGTGGTGCCGGAGGTGTAAATGGCATAGGCCAGGTCGGTGCTTGCCGTGGCCAGGCCCAGGTTGCCGGCCGCCTCGCCTTCCACGTCCAGGGTGTCGGCATCGATGACAGGGGGCCGTTGCGCGCCCGTGGCCAGAGCATGCAGCCGGGCGGCGTGGCGACTGCTCGACAGGACCAGGCAGGCATCGCTGTCGTGCAGCATGAAGGCGATGCGCTCGTCGGGGTAGCCGGGGTCGATCGGCACATAGGCCGCGCCGGCTTTCCAAAGCGCAAGGATGGCCACGATCATGGCCTCGCCCTTGTCCATGACCAGCGCTACGCGCGCGTCGGGGTGCAGGGGCGCCAGGCGCCGCAAGCGACGCGCCATCCGGTTGGCCTGCTCGTTCAGTTCGCGGTAGCGCATGCGCCTGGCGTGCCAGGCCAGCGCGATGCGTTCGGGCCACTGCGCGGCGACTTCCTCGAACAAGCTGCTGAGGGTCTGGTCGTCGCGAAAGCGCACCTGCTTGCCGTTCCATGCATCGAGCGTGGCGCCCATCCCGGCCGGCAGCAATGCCAGCGCCGACACCTGCTCGCGCATGCCGTGCGAGATCTGCACCAGCAGCGTGCGCACCACCGCCAGCAGCGTCTCGACCGCAGCGCGGTCCATGATTTCGCCGGCGTACCAGGCCGTGAGCGACAAGGCGCCGCCCTCTTCTCGTGCCACTGCCGCCAGCGGATGGTCGACCCGGTCGGCGTCAACGTCGCGCGTGTAGCGCAGCAGAGCGTGCTGCTGCTGCTGGTGCGCGTCATCCTGCAGGCGCGGATAATTTTCAAGGACCAGCAGGGTGTCAAACAGGCTGCGCTTCATGCTGGGACCTTGCAGACGCCCCAGCTCAACCAGGCTGCACGCGTTCATGCGGAGGACGTCTTGCTCGATCTCGCCGATCGCGCGTGCGACCTCGAGCGTGGCTTGGTGCGCATGGTCCACGATCAGCGGCAAGGTATTGATATACAGGCCGACCGAGGTCTCGATGCCGGCAATCGGCATGTTGCGGCCCGATACGATCGTACCGACCACCGTGGTACGCCCGCCGCCAAAGGCGTGCAGCGCCTTGTGCCATGCGAACTGCAGCACCGAATGCAGGGTGAGCTTGTGCTCCCTGCAAGCGCGGCCCAGCGCGGCCATGTCGGCCCCATCGAGCAGCATTCTGGCCGCGCTGCGCTCGCGCACCCGGTCGTAACCGGCGAGGGTGAGCCGGTAGCGGCTGGCCGGACTGAGCAGGCCGCTGTAGTCGCCCCGCTCCTCGATGCGCGCCAGCTGACCGGTCCAGTAGTCGACATGGTCGTGCCGGTGCGCCTGCCAGTAGCGCTGGGCAGCCAGGTAGGCATGGTCCACTTGCGGCGCAGGCTGGCCACCGGCGGCCAGCGCGAGGTAGCTGCGATGCACGTGCTCGTACAGCACCTGCAGGCTCCAACCATCAATGACGAGGTGGTGGCAGCTGAACAGTTCAGCGAAGCGCTCTTCGCCCAGTTTGACCAGATACACCCGGCACAGGTGCCCTTCGCGCGGATGATACGGCTCGGCGCGATCGGCCTCGCGCAGCAGCGCGACCTGGCGCTGCGGCTCGGCATCGTTCGATGCATCGCTGAAGCGCCAGTCCAGGCCACCGTCGTCGGGACCTGCAACCTGCAGCGGGCATTCGCCGCTTTCAAAGCGCAGCCGCAAGCTGGGAAATGCGCTGCGCGCGCCTTGCCAGGCCTGCTGCAGGTACGCCGGGTCGATCTGGACATGGTAGTAGCACAGCGATTGCACGACGTACGCATCGTCGCCTTGCGCGCGGCGGGCGGCATGGTAGAGCAAGCCCTGCTGAAGGCTGTTGGCCAGCAAAGGCGTGGGGTCGGCAGCAAGCGCGCAATCGTTTGGCTCAGACCCAGACCCGGACCCAGACTCAGGCTCAAGGTCAGGTTCGGGTGCGGCCTGACCTTGCGCGCGCAAGTACGCGGCGATGGCGCCCAGGGTGCGCAGCCGGAAGATGGCTTCCACGTCGATGTTTGCGCCCAGGTGCAGCCGGATGCGGCTGGCCAGCACGATGCACGAAATACTTTGTCCTCCGTAGTGGAAAAAGTCGTCGCCGTCGTTGACTGCGGCGGCGGGAATGCCCAGCACCGCGCTCCAGATGGCACGCAAGGGCGCCGGCGCCGGCTCGCCCGCGGCGGCGCCGGCGGGCGCAACGCCGGGGTCCGGCAAGGCACGCCGGTCCACCTTGCCGTTGATGTTGAGCGGAATGCGCTCCAAGCGGATCATGCGCATCGGCAGCATCGCCTTGATGAGCCGCGCGCCGAGAAAGTCCAGCAAGTCGGTTTCAGCAATCGGCACGTCGGGATCGGCCGTGAAGTAGCCGACCAGGCGCCGGCTGGCAGGCTCGCCCGCAACCAGCTCATGTGCCACCACCACGCACCGGTGCACCCCGGGATATTCGCCCGCCCGTACTTCGATCTCGCCAGGTTCCACCCGGACCCCGTTGATCTTGAGCTGGAAGTCGGCCCGCCCCATGTATTCCACTTCGCCGCCGGGCAGCATGCGCGCCAGGTCGCCGGTCCGGTAGATGCGGGCGTTGTGGCCGCGCGCCCGGTCGGACGCCGACTGGAACGGGTTGGCGAAAAACGCCTTGTCGGTCAGCGCCGCCTGGTTCAGGTAGCCCGGCGCGACGCCGCACCCGCCGATGTAGAGCTCGCCAATGGCGCCGATCGGCAATGGCTTGCGGCCCTGGCTGAGGATGTACCAGGTGATATTGCGCAGCGGTCTGCCGATGCTGCGGTCGGGCCGCTCGACGCAGCCTGGCGCAAACTCCTTGATGGCGGTCACGAAGGCCGATTCGGTAAACGCGTATTCGTTGACGATGCGTCCGTCAAATTGCTCGCGCAGGCGGCGCAAGATCGCGCCAGTCAGTTCTTCTCCGACCAGCAGCAATTTTTTTAAGGCAGTGCAGCGCCGCAGGTCCACATGCTGCAGCACCGAACCGGTGACGTTCAGGTAAGTGACCCGGTGTTCGGCCAGGTATGCTGGCAAGCGCTCAGGGTCAAGCCGGATGTCATCGGGTACCACCACCAGCGTCTGCCCGTTGATCAGGGCAATCAGGGTTTGCCGCAGGTGGGGCTCGAAAACATAGGAGGCGAACAGGGCAACCTGCTCCGTCCCCGGCTCGCGCATGTCGTAGCGCTGCGACAGGTCGGTGATGCTGTTGACCACGCTGCGATGTTCCTTCGGCACGCCCTTGGGCACGCCCGTGGTGCCCGAGGTGTACGTGATGTAGGCCAGGTCTCCGCTGTCGAGCCGCAGCGCCGGTTTGTGGCACGGCATCGCGCCGGCCGTGCCGTCGGCATCGAGCGCCGATTCAATCTCGACAATGACTGCCTGCGAGCCGCAGCCGGCCAGTATCTCACGCATGGCCGCAAGGTGGCGCCGGTTGCAGATGATGGCCGCGGGACGGGTGTCGGCAATGCTCAGGCGCACGCGCTCGGCCGGATATTCCGGATCGATGGGAACGTAGGCCGCCCCCGCCTTCCAGATGGCGAGGGTGGCAATCACCCCCAGCTCGCTCTTGTCCATGTACAGCCCGACGCGCTCGCCCGGCTTGGCGCCGACCGCGCTGCCCAGCAGCCAGTGGGCCAGCTGGTTGGCGCGTTCGTCGAGCTCGCGGTAGCCGATCACCGCGCTGCGGCAGCGCACCGCGACCTGCTCCGGGGTGCGCCGCGCCGCCTCCTCGAACAGCTCGTTGAGCCGCTTGTGATGGGCGAATTGGCCGTCGGTGCGGTTCCAATGCGCCAGCTGGCGACGCTGTTCGTCGGTGATCAGCGCCAGGTCGCGCACCAGGCTGTCGGGCATGCGCAGGTACTGCTCGAAAACCGTCGCCACCACGTCGAGGAGGCCACCGATGACCGCCTCGTCGAACAGGTCGGCCGCGTACGCGATGGTCCAACCCAGGCCGCCGAGGCCGTCGTCGTGCACCAGTGCCACCAGCGGCGCGGGCGGCAGCGCGGCGTCGGCAAGGTCGCTCGCGGCCAGCATCAGGGCGGTGTCGAACTGGCTGCGCCGCAGCAGCCTGTCTGGATGGGGACAAACGGCCAGCGCCTGCAGCGCATCCGCGAACGCCGCCACGGCCTCGCCGCAGCGCATGCCGGCCTGCGTTCGATGGTCGACGATGGTGGGCAGCAGTCGTGGTCCGTCGATCATCGCGACCACGGTGCAGCTGCCGTGGCCGAACGCACCAAGGGTCGAGTGCAAGGTGGCCAGGGCACAGGCTGCCAGCGTTGAGGCCTGGCCCGCCGGCGAGCCTTGCTTCAGGGCCGCATATGTAGCGCCGTCGATGCTCACTGTACGCCGCGCGCTCTGGCGCTCGGTCCCGTCATCGCGGGGGACCAGCTTGTGCCGCCACTGGTCACGCAACAGGACATCCAGGTCGCAGCGGCTGGCCGAGACTTGCTCGATCCGCCGCAACCATTCATCGACCGAACCCGCAGCATCGGTTGTCATCATGGCACTCTCACACCCGTTGCGGCGGGACGCGGCGACTGCCGCAGCCCCGCCTGGTCATTTGAAGGCGACTGCCCCGCTACGCGCACCACGTTCAGGCCGGGCTCCACACCCCACCAGAATGCGCCTGCGAGATCATGTCGGGCCGCACGTCATCGCAGCAATCGACGGCAAGCGACACGGTTCCTTTCCTGAGCGCGCCCTGCAGGCGGATATTGCCCTGCGCAAGGTGCTGCATGACGTCCGATGCGATCTCGGCACGACGCTGTCCCGATACTTCCCTGGCCAGCGCCAGTTCCACCTTCACTTCGAGCGCATCGGCCTTTCCATGCGCGGTGCTGGTGCGGTACTTGGGATGGCCGATCGCGTATGGATCGGTGACCTGTTCGACATCGGCAAAGCGCGCAATGCGCTTGACCTCCGCGATGTCGTCGACCGCTTCGAGAATGGCCGACGGCGCCAGCAGCCAGGCGTCGCTGCCCGGTTCGGGCACGCCGTAGCGGGCCCGCCCGAGCGGCAGGATGGCGGTGGTGCCGGGGCGGCATGAAGCGGCATGCGTGACCTCGACCAGGTCGCCAGTGAGGTACCTGACCAGGGGCTGCGCCTGCTGGAACGGATACAGCGCGGTCAGGGCCAGCAGGCCGGCACCCTCATGCATCACTTCGCCGCTATGGGCGCCGAGCACCTCGGGCACCACGTAAGGTTCGAAGTGATACCAGCCGCACTGCAGGCACTGGTTGGCGCTGCCGAATACTTCGCTCACGCTGAAGCCGTCGATGACGGGAACGCGCCAGGTGTCCTGGAAGCGCTGACGCCATTTGCGCGTCAGGTACTGCGAATACGACACGACCAGCCGCAGTCCCGTGGGAGGAAAGCCCTCGGGATAGCGCGCCATGGTATCGAGCGTAAAAGCACGCAGGCAGCGCTCGAGGCCGGACAGCACCGAACATTGCTCGGCCACGTCGGCATCCTTGTGCGAATGCAGCAGTGTCCTGCGCGCGTACTCGAAGCTGCCCGCATCGTAGACACTGATGCGGTGGTTGTGGATGGGCGCCGGAACGCTGATCAGGTGCCCGTGATAGGGATTGGTGAAGTGCAGGCCGCGCAGGTAGCGCCGCACCGGCTTGTTGAGAAGCTGGCGCGTGACGAACTGCTCGATGAATTTCTGCTCGCGGTCGCTGCGGATCGTGACCAGCGGATTGCCGGTGGTTCCGCTGGTGAGCACGTCGTTGCAGACCACACCCTCGCGGTTTTGCGCCGCTTCGCCCGCCGCGCGGATCGACTCCTTGTCGATCGTGGGCAGGTGACGCAGCGTGCGGCGATCAATGTGGGCCAGGTCGCACCCGGCCCAGCATTCGCGGAAAAAGTCGGTCCGGAGCGCATTGGCGACGGTTCCGGGCAGCAGCGCATCGTGCAGTGCGTGCAGCGCGTCGATCGAGGCAAGCTGCGAATCATCGAGTGCGTCCGGTTTATCGACTACCATTTGGCCATCCTTTCAATGAACGACCGGATGGTCGCAAGGACTTCTCAACGCCACCAGCGGCATGTCTGGGGCGTGGCTGACCGGCGCCAGTTAAGGTGGGTTGACTTCGGGCAGGCCGGCGCGTTGCAGGTGGTCCTTGTTTTCCCCACCCAGCACGGCTCGTGCGAGGTTGAGAAGCTCGGCAGCCTCGTACGCGCTGGCGCGGCTTTCAGCGAACTTGGCGATGACCGACTGCGTGGTCTTTTGCACGGTACGCCAGTCGTTTTCGACAGCGCGTGTATAAAGGTCGATGACCTTTTCGATTGGCATGCCGACCGCTTTCGTGAAGTCGGCCTCAATTGCCATGGGTATATGCGTATGCGTTTTCATCGTAACGTCCTCCGAGTTTTAGAAAGAGTACCATCCAAGCCTAGCACACGCCCGCCCGAAATCAAGCAGTCGGATACGCTGTCTTCAGCGCGCGTTACATTATGTAGACAGAACCGGATTGGCAACGCCGCCGCTGTGGAAATTGGTGATTTTTGCAGACCGCGCGCATGACTGCGCAACGCGAAAATGCATGCCCGGACACGCAGCAACGACAGCGCGCGACCTGGCCACACCTGCTCGCTCAAGTAAGCAGCACTTCAAGCGCGCGAGCCAACAGGTCAAGCTCCGCTTCCGTATTGAAACAATGGGTAGACACGCGAATCAATGGCACGGTTCCCCATTGCGCCATACCCACCTCCACCCGATACTGTTCCCACAGTTGGCGCTGCAGCGCGCCGGCATCGCACCCCGGCGGCAGCACGAAGCTGGTCATGCCGCCGTACAGGCCCGCACGCACGGGCGTCATGCATGCCAGTCCCCGCAGACCGCGCAGGCGAGCGCGCGTGGCATCGCTTGACTCGCGCATCCGCTGGAAAACTTCTGCGCTGCCATGGCTCTCGAAAAAATCGATCGCAGCGGGCACCGCGAGCCAGGGACAGATGTCGCGCGTGCCTGCACATTCGAGCCGGCGCAGCGCGGGGGTGCTACCGAAGCGATCGCGCTCGTGCAACGCCTGCGGCCCCTCGGGCAGATGGAAGCCGCCGCTGACATGCAATGGTTCTAGCGATTCGACAGCAGCGCTGCCGGCATACAGGAAGCCCGTTCCCGCCGGCGCCATCAGCCATTTGTGCCCGCTTCCCGCGTAGTAATCGCAATCGAGATCGCGCAAGGCAAGTGGCAGGAAGCCGGGACCATGCGCGCCGTCGACGACGCTTACGATGGCGCGCCGGCGCGCCATTGCGCACAGCTCGCGCACCGGAAGGATCATGCCGGTAGCTGACAGCACGTGGCTCACGAACAGCACGCGTGTGCGTCCGTTCATGGCGCTGGCGGCCGCCTGCACGATCTCGCCGGGATCGTCCGGCCGGGCGGGCAGCGCAAAGGTGCGCACCTGCATGCCGCAGCGCGCCGCCACACGCTCCCAGCACCATCGCATGGGGGCATACTCCTGGTCGCTCATCAGGATCTCGGCCGGTCCTTGCAACGCCATCGAGGCGGCGACCACGCTGACCGCTTCGGTGACGTTGCTGGTAAATAGTAGCCGGGCCGGGTCGGCATCGAGAAATTGCGCCAGGCGCGCACGTGCGGTCCACAACAGCGCAGGCACCTGCCGCAACTGAAAGTCCATCGGGTCCCGGACCAGCTGGTCGCGAAGCGCCGCGACAGTGTCGGCGGTCCGGCGCGAAGGCGGCCCGAAGGAGCCGGCGTTGAGGTAAGTAACGCGCGCGTCCAGCGCCATCTGGGTGCGTGTTACGGTAACGTCTGTGGTTGGTGTGACTTGCATGGCACGGGCCTCTCTGGACATCTCGCGCGGACCACAATAGCATGGCGAAGAGAGCGCGAATCGTGCGAACATGGCGCCACTTCGTCGCTTCGGCTGCAGGCTCGCCTGTGTCTACATCAATCAGTCTCATTTCGATTGCGGATGTCAACCATGTCGACCGTTCCAGCTGTTTTGTACTACGCCGCGCCGCTCGCGCCCGAAGGCCGGGAGGATAACTGGATCATCGATGCCCTGTCCGATCCTCCCGCACTGATCCTCAACTTCCGCAAGGTGAGTATTGAAACACACATCACTGAGCTGCGCGGCAGCCAGATGCATCCCCACCTTGACGACGCCGGCTTCGAAAAACTGGACCTGCCAACCCAGGCCGACCAGCAGGCCCTCGTCGACGGCTCGCCCGCTGCGCTCGACTTCTATCAGCGCGAAACGGCCAGTCTGCTGCAAGCGATGACCAATGCGAGTGCGGTCGTCTTCTTCGACGCCACCTTGCGCAGCGAAGAGCCAGCCACGCCGCGCGCCCCATCGTTCCAGCCGGCCCACTTGCGCGTGCATGTGGACCAGAACCCCCGCAGTGCCCGTGCGCGCGCGACCGCCCACGGGGGAGCGCAGCGCCGCTTCCGCCGCTTTCAGATCATCAATATCTGGCGTCCGCTGCTCGCGCCAGTGCGCAACTTTCCACTGGCCCTGTGCGATTACCGGTCGCTCGACGTGGGCACCGACCTGGTGGCCACGCAGCTGCATTTCCCTGCCTGGCTCAAGGACCGCGAGAACTATTCACTCAAATACAACCCGGGGCACCGCTGGTATTACTGGGAAGGCATGACGCCCGGGGAGGTGGTGGTTTTCAAGTGCCACGACAGTGCCTGCCACGCGGTAGCGATGGGCGATGGCGCCGAACGCGGCGAGGCGATGGACGTAGCGGGCCTGTGCCCCCACACCGCCTTCTTCAATGCCGCCGGGCCAGCCACCGGCCGCTTACGCACTTCCCTTGAATTGCGCGCCCTGCTCTTCTATGACTGAACGCCGGAACACACCGCGCTCGAGTTGCGGACAAGCATTGGCGTAGACCATGTCCATCTCAAGCGTGTCCTTAAAGCTGGCCAGGTATTTGGCGAGCAGCCCGGGACTGTAGCGCTCCCAGAATGGCATCATGTCTTCGATGATGAAGTAATCGCCCGGCGCGAGCAGCTTGTCCACTGCCCATCGCATGACGTTGAACGTGTTGCAGTGCGCATCGTCGATGAATACCAGCGGATGCCGGACCCGCTCGCGCAGGAAGGCAAGCGAGGCCAGTGCGCGGGAGTCGCCCTCGTGCAGGCTGATGCCGTCCATGTGCGTGGCCGGTATCTGGCAGCGCGACAAATTCCGGTCCACGCCGATGACCTGGCATTCGATATCCATCATGCGCGTGAGGTCGCGCAACCACACCAGCGAGCCACCACTGAAAACACCCAGTTCGATGATGGTGCGGGGCCGCATTTCCCACAGCAGGTCGTGGTAGGCCGACTGCGTGGCTGGATCCTTCAGCAGGCGCAGGCCTTTCCAGTGATAGCGGGGGAAGTCATCGAAGCCGAGGTCGCGCGGCGCCTCGGCCCAGCGCTCGAGCGGCCATCCGCGCGGGCGATCGATCAGGCGCGGCGGCCTGTATACCGGGTCTTCCCCGACGCCGCGAAACTCATTCAAGTCCAGGAAGTCTTGTCGAGCGTCGTAGTCCATGGCACATTCCGTTGGCATTGGTCCAGATGGGGTTTGATGGCGCGGCAGGTGTCGAATCAGCCGATAATGCGCTCAAGCGCTGGAGAAATCAAGACTGGGACAATAAGAACAAGCGCAAGCGTTGTTGCCTGTTCGCTGGTCGATCCTGGCTGCTGCCTTGCGTCGCGCATCGGCGCCCAGGATGTATCAGTCGGCATTCGCAAGAAGGCTGGAAACAAGCTGCGGAACGGTCAGTCGGCGGCCCTCGCCTGTCTATCCAACCGGTCCAGGATCTGGTAGGCAGCGCCGACCCGGTCCGGAATGGGATAATTCTTGTTCGCCATGATGACGACCCCGATCTTGCGCGAAGGCACGAAAGCGACATAGCCGCCGAAACCGCTCGTCGAGCCGGTCTTGTTCATCAGCACATCGGTGCGTGGCGCGCCCGCCGCCACACGGGTTGCCGGCATGTCCTGGAAAATCATGCGTTCGGAGTTGCCCGACAAGAGCTGTTCCAGCTTGAGCGGATAAGGATACTGTTCCCACATCAACCCCTGCACCATGTCGCCCACCCGGAAGTGAGCGACATGGGTGGCGTCGATCGCGCGCTGCCATGTCGGGCCTAGTTGCGCTGGCTCCATATTGAGCATCACAAAGCGGATCAGGTCGCCCGTGGTCGTCTTCACGCCATACGTCTCGGCCCACAGCACGTTGCGCGCCACTCTGACCGGCTGGTCCTTCTTGTTGTAGCCCTGTGCGTAGGTTGCCATCAGTTCGGCAGGGACATTGACGAAGGTATGCTTCATTCCCAGCGCCGGAAACAGGCGCTTCTCCATCGCATCGGCAAAGGTCATTTGGATGCTGTTGGCCGCGACGATGCCAAGCAGGCCGGCGCTCGGGTTCGAGTAGGTGCGCGACGTGCCGGCCGCTTGCCGGGGCTTCCAGTGTAAAAAGTACGGCATCAGCTGCTCGTCCTTGGCGACCTCATCAGGCACCTGCAGCGGCAGGCCGCCCGCCGTATGGGTCGCCACGTTCAATACACTGATGCGGTCGAACACGCTGCCGCGCAACGACGGCACGTATTTGCTGACGCTGTCGGACATGGACAGCTTGCCGTCCGCCTGGGCATAGGCGGCCAGCGTGGCGGTCAGGGTTTTGGTGATCGAGCCTGCTTCAAACAGCGTCTCGCTCGTGATCGGCTGCATGCTGTCTTTCGACATCACGCCGAAATTGTAGAAACAGCGACGGCTATCGGCCGTCACGGCGACCGCCACGCCGGGAATCTGGTGTTTTGCCATGAGCGCCTTGATAGCCGCGTCAACCGTATCCAGGACCTTGCATTGGTCGGCCTGGCCGGCCTGGTCGGCCTGGTCGACAGCGTGACAGTTCACTGTCCAAAGGCATGCGGACAACATCGCTACCAGAGTGAGGACATGGCGCTGCATTGCTTCTCCTTTCAGTTTGATCGACACGGTTGTGCAGGTCGCAGCATGGGAATGGCGATGATCGGCTAATTCATGCTCAAGGCTTGGTTAATCGCCCGCCGAAGGCAGCTTGCTAGCTTGACGAACTGGATGCTCCTGCCCTGCCCCCTGTGGGCTATCCATGAGTAAGTGTAGCACTTGTTTCCCGAAAAATTGGGACTGTCTCGTCCATTGCGCGGCGCCATCCTCACTGACATCCGGCACTTTCACTGCTTGGGCCTGTTGCGTTTGACAGATCAGAATCATCGAAATGTGTTGCGTTTGGGATGCGGGATTACGCAACAAAATAGGTTAACTGCATAGCGCAACGCAGATGCACAAAAAACCCACGCTTCTACAGCGGTATTGAAACGCAACAGGGTACCGCGACAACATAATTTGGGAAGTTCGTGCGGTTGGAACGGTGTTCAACGGCTTGGAAGCGCTCGAGCAGAACTCGGCCGCCTTAAGATCCATCGGGCATCGTATCCTGTCGGCGTGACCAGCCAGGCAATCATCGGATGCCGACGGATCTGACCAGCAAGTTGTTGGCCGAGGCCGGTCTGTGGATGCCTCTCCTGCTTACCTCAGAACGCCAACCCCCACCCGGGCATGCCCGATCCCCCCGGCGATCCACCGTCCGGAAACCCCTTGTCCACCGAATAGTGCATCAACAATTCCCGCGCATGCGTCCTGAGCATGTCGATCATCCGGATCACCTGTCGCTGTATTTTTGGCGTCACCCGTCCCCCATAACCGAGCATCAGGTCGAGATCCTGCTGGTAGTTGTCGCGCAGCTTCTGGCGCCGCTCCGGCGTCAACGACAGCAGAATGCCGGTCAGCGCAGAGACGTCTTCACCGGCCAGCTTGATCCTCCGGTCCAGGTTGCGCCAGAACATGGTCGTGGGATCGTGGTCGAACGCGTCGCTTTCGTAATCCCCGAAATCCATTTCCTCGGGATCGGCCTCGGGCTTTTCGGAAATATGCGAGGAGAAATCGATGACGGCGTCGACAATTTTGTCGAGGTCGGTCGGCGTGAAGCCCTTGCGCAGTGTGGAGATGGTGGTGACCACTTCCATCAGCTTGACGGCAATCGGGTCCTTGGAATTAACCTTGTTTTCACCAAGCAGACTCTCCACGCTCAAGCCGCGCGACGCGACGGACGCCACCCAATTCTTGAGCAGGCGCGACCAGTGCATTTCCTTCTGATACAGCGGCAGCGAGGACATCCGCACCTTACGCAGTTCCTGGTCCAGTACGTCCAGGCGCAAGGCTGACAGCATGGCCGGATAGCGCCTGGAGAGCCCGGGGATGACCTTGTCCGCGATGCTGTTGGCGAGCCGGCTTGCATCTCGCATCAACTGGCCGGTGGCGGTCGGCAAGCTGTCGAGCTTGACGGTGCGATAGTTCAGCTTGAGCGACGGGTCGGTCGAAATCTTGTCCATGCGCAGAGAGTCCGACCTGCCCTTCTCTTCCAGGTAGATGACGCGGTGCCCCATGTAGGCATAGGCTTCCAGGTTCCCGCTGCGCATGCCCACGTGGGTCAGGCTCGGCACCTCCCGGCGCAGATACTCGAAGAACGCGAACTGCGCGGTGCGGTTCTTCTTCCATAATCCGCGCTTTTCCCACAATTGGCCGAGGCGCACTGTCTTCGAGAAGCGCAGCGCGCCTTTCATGCCGCCGATCTTGTCGCTCGGGTCGTCGCCGGCGATCACCAGCGCATAGCCGGCGGCGGCGAAACGCTCCATCATCTGTTCCATGGCGGTGTGACTGCTGTCGTGCTCGGGATGCAGCCCGCCCAGCGCGCCGCTTTGGCGCGACCACATCACCAGCATGGGCGAGTCGAGCGGAATATTGAAATCGCGTACCAGCTTGCCGAAATCCGATTCCGTGTAGCCCGACGTGGCCATCCAGGTGTCGCGGATTTCGGGCGTATGATCCTTCTCGTTGAATTTTTCCTTGACGATATTGGTTGCCTGTCCGACGCTGGCGGTTTCCTGGTCGAACACCATCTCGTGCTGCTGGTGCAGGATGTTCTTGACCTCGGTGGCCATGTTGCCGTCCACCCGGTAATAATGGATACGGGCCGGATCGATGCCGCTCTGGTTGACGTAGAAATCGTACATGCCGGCGCTCTTGTCCTGCTCGTTCTTCATGTTTTCGCCGATCAGGATCAGGCGCAGCTCCGGGTCCAGCTTAAGCGCCACCGCGATCTGGAACTGGTCGCCCGACATCTCGCCATGCTGCACGATCGTCTGCCGCGCCAGCTGCGCCACCTGCCGTTGCGCGACGAAACCGGCGCCACGCTGGCTTACTTTGCCTGTTACGCCTTCCTCCGCCACCAGGTTCCGTGCAGAATGGCCGCCCTCGAACTGCGCGGCTTTCTCGCCCATCATGTCGGCCTCTTTTTCCAGTGAAGGGTCATCGTTGACCGCGCCCGCCTTCATCTGCAAAGTTGGCCGAACCCGACCCTGAGCTTGCTGCACTACATGCCAAGCCTCATGCGGCAAATGTCTTTCTTGCCCCGCCCCAAGATGAATCTCGCTGCCCTGGGCATAAGCATGCGCCTGCAACTGCGCCGGCTTGGCCGAGTTATAGTGCACCTTTATATGATCCATGCTCATGCCCGAGAGCGACTCCATCCCTGACTTCAATTGATTGGGCAGGCCGGTATTGTTGGTTTTTTCTTCGCGCTGCGCGCTCGATAACTCAGCTGGCATTGCGCCGTCTCCTTGCGGTCGAACTGCACCGCCAAAGAGCGCATTCAATTCATGGCGCTGCGCCACCATCCGCGGACTGTTGTGAATGGCGTCACTCAGCGCCCGTTGCTGCAACACGCGCGGGCTGCGATTCAACATCTCGGTCAGTTCGCGTTGCGCCACCGCCGCTGGCAGCTTGTCCACAACCCTGCGCTCCTGCCTTGACGTTGTGGCCGTTTCCGTTTGGACGGCATCAGCGTCATTTCGTGTTTGTAGCGGTGCTTGCATGGAGTGGCCGTGATCGATGAGTGGCGTTATCGATATGACTACATGACTATAGCCAGGACGGTCTCGTGCTGCAGGGCCGACCGCGCAGGTGCCCTCGGCCACGATACCTATCGAGAAC
>NZ_JAQOZV010000027.1:0-93780 GCF_030348125.1 Massilia sp. DJPM01 | reverse complement strand
CATCGCGACTATGATCCGCAGACTGGACGTTATCTGCAGAGCGATCCAATTGGGATGGGCGGTGGCATTAATACCTATGGTTACGTCGGGGGAAACCCAGTTTCAGGCTATGATCCCACAGGGCTTAAATGTAACGCTTATGGTAATCGGGTCTTCTGTGACGTTCCAGGGGGGCCCTTCATCACATTTCCTCGGCCTCCAGGCTGGCCTAGTGTAATAGATTCGCTAGACGGCGGGGCATATCACTACTACAATAAATCCAAGCCGTATTCGGGGAGTCGCAAATGCATGGAGGATTATGTAAAGAATCACCCAACGCCGGGAAATCCCAATCCTGCTACGCAAAACGGAACCCCTAATAACGCAACACCGGAACCGTATCTAACATTAGGTGTGGAGAACCCCGTAAAAAGTTATCTGACTAGCGATAGCGCAGGCAATCAGGTGGTTGTTAACGTTACTCAGCCGGGCCACCATTTATTCCCAGGATATGTGGCGCGCACCGTGTCCGGTACAGATGCGAATAATTTTGGCGAAGGATTGGGGGACCTTCAGAGTAAGAACACTGCCCGCTTTATCAGAGATCAGATTAATGACGAATGGTACAACCTGATAGAAAATGGAAAGAAGGCTTGTGGGTGCCAATAAAATTGGCGATAGAGAGAGGCGATGGCGCGTTGCCATTGCTTTTCTAGTGGCCCCAGGTGCACCGGTGTGCGCCATTTCAATGTTTCTTTTGTCGCGTGGATTAGAAAATGAAGCTCTATCGACGGCGAAGGTACTTACTATATTTTCATATTTGGCTGCGTTATTTTTTGGCATCCCCACGTATTTCGCCCTACGCAAGAGAAATATTAATAGTTTGAAGGCATATCTGGCCTGCGGCTTTGGAATAGGCATGGTTTCGTATTTATTAATTGCGGCGTACTTGGTTTCAAAAACTAATTTTTCCATGTTGGTTTTACGAAATACCATCGGGCTGGCGATCCTCGCCACGGGTTGCAGCATATTTGGGAGTCTGGTTTTTTGGTCCTGCACGCGCGCGTGGGCTTGGAGGGGGGATGATGGAGGCGTGTGAAGTCTCGTCTGGTCATAAACGCGTTTAACAAATAACTCAGGTTTGTTGTGCTGCCATTCCTTGAGCGCCTGAATCGGCGTTTTGGAACCAATGGCACGCTGCGGAATGTGGTGGTTGTATTGCTTCAGATAGTTGAGCAAGGTCGTCTCGAGGTCGGCCCGGCTGTTGAATCGGGTCTGTTGCAGCAGTTCGCTAATGCGACCGTTGAAGCGTTCGACCACGCCGTTTGTTTGCGGGTGACATGGCGGTGCCAAGCGGTGCTCGATTCCCATGCTGCCACAGACCTTATCGAATTCATGTTGGCAGATGAGCGCCGAGCAATGGCAGTGTCTGGTAACCGTTGTGGACCGGCAGCGCCTGTGTGCATCAGTGGCGGCTGTGAGGACGTAGGCTGTTTGCTTTTAAACGTGGGGCATGCCCTGTAAACTGCACGGCATGAACCCGCTTCACGCACTCGCCGCCACCGATATCGACCCAGCGCTGCCGACAGGCTCAGCTTCAGGCATTGTTCGCGCAGCAGCAGACCAATCTCGCCGAGAAGGACTTCAAGATCACTGCGCTGACGCACGAACTGGCCTACTATCGGCGGATTCGTTACGGCAAGGCCAGCGAAGCGCTCGCAGGCGAACAGCGCCTGCTGTTCGATGAAACGGTCGACACAGAACTCTTGTGCCACCTTGCATGGAACTATGTACCAGATCTGATCGCCGTCATTGGGTGGTCTCTCTGGCGACGGCGGCATCAGGCATTGGCCAGAGTCTGCCACTACAAGCGCCGAGGTAGAAATATACAACTGTAGTACTAGCGACGGAGCCTCACGCCAGCATGCGCTCCATGTCCGGTTCCGCGCTGTCGCAGTTGGCCAGACAGATTACCGACAAACGCAGCGCAGGCACCCGCATCAGCAGCGTATTAAAGCCCCACAAGCCGCCGCTGTGAAAAACCACATCAGTGCCACTGCGCTCGATGAGCTCCAGCCCGAAACGATACGGCGGTACTGTTCCATCCACCATCGGTGATGGCTGCAGCATCGCATGCATCATACTCCCGCGATCGGCCCACTGGCGATGCCATTCGCGCTCCCATAGCACCAGTTCATCGGTGCTGGCATACACGCCGCCATCGCCGACCGTGTTCGCATTGCCGAGATGCTGCTTGAATCCGCGCGGCCGCGCCGCATCGGCCTCGTAACTGAACACGCGATGCGCAAGCACATTGCTGCGGTCGTCGTCAAAACCCATGCGCTCGATACCCAATGGCTCGAATAAGGTCTCGCGCGCAAAACGCGCCGTGGACAAGCCACTCAAGCGTTCAATCAAGGCCGCAAGCAGGATGTAATTGCTGTTGCTGTAACCGTACGCCGTCCCGGTCGGAAAAACGACCGTATCGACACAGGCAATCAGTTTCAGGATCAGCGCATTGTTAAAATAATCGGCCTCGTTCCGGCCCAGCTGGCACGCCAAAAACTGAAAATAATCGGGAATGCCGCTGGTGTGATTGAGCAGCGAACGTAACGGGAACGCCTGTTCCATCCGCGCCAGTTCCGGCAGATGCAGGCACACATCGTCATCGAGCCCAATCCGCCCGGCGCGCACCAGCGCCAGCACGCAGGCCGCCGTAAACTGCTTCGATTCCGACGCCAGATAATAGGCCGACTTTCCCGACAGCGGCACCGCCAGTTCCAAGGAAGCCAACCCGTGATGCAGCTCGCATACCACCGCATTTTCCTGTAGCACAAGGGCACTGAAACCCGGCCCATCTGCCGGTAATGTCGATTGAAGTTCAAGAAAATACTGACGCAATTTTTCCATCGTTATTTAAGCTGACAAACATGACGAGAGAGGCAATGTACACTGCGCAGTATCAACCGGCCACACCAGCGGCCGCCCTGCACACCGTTCGAGCACTGTCAAGACTGGCGCATTCGCCGCGATTGCGTATCATTCCGTGCTTGACTCACCAGGATGTTCACCCATGCTCCCAACTATCGAACAACGCCTCGCCATAGAACTTGCCGCAAAACCTGTCCAGGTTGCCGCCGCCATTGCCCTGCTGGATGAGGGTGCCACCGTTCCCTTCATCGCGCGCTACCGCAAGGAAGCGACCGGCGGGCTGGACGATATCCAGTTGCGCCTGCTGGAAGAACGCCTGCGCTACCTGCGCGAGCTGGAAGACCGGCGCGCCGCGATCATCTCGTCGATCACCGAACAGAACAAGATGACGCCGGCCCTGCTCGACGCCGTCACCCACGCCGAAGACAAGACCCGGCTGGAAGACCTTTACCTGCCCTACAAGCAAAAGCGCCGCACCAAGGCGCAGATCGCGATCGAAGCGGGCCTGGCGCCCCTGGCCGATAACCTGCTGGGCGACCCGACCATCGCGCCGGAAGAAGAAGCCGCCAACTACCTGCGCGAGGCCTTCACCAGCGACGACGGCAACAACCCCGGCGTGGTGGACACCAAGGCCGCGCTGGACGGCGCGCGCCAGATCCTGATGGAGCGCTTCGCCGAAGACGCGACCCTCTTGCAATCGCTGCGCGAATACGTGCGCGAACACGGCATCGTCGAATCGAAAGTCGTCGAGGGCAAGCAGGATGAAGGCGAAAAATTCGCCGATTACTTCGACTACTCCGAGACCATTTCCACCGTGCCCTCGCACCGTGCGCTGGCCCTCTTGCGCGGGCGCCGCGAAGGCATGCTGGACGTGATCCTGCGCCTCGACACCGAAGCCGAAAAGCCGAAATGGGACGCGCCGCACAACCCCTGCGAAGGCCGCATCGCCGCGCGCTTCGGCATCAAGAACCTGGGCCGCCCGGCCGACAAATGGCTGGCCGACACGGCCCGCTGGACCTGGCGCGTGAAGAGCTTCATGCACCTCGAAACGGAGCTGATGGGCGCCCTGCGCGAACGCGCAGAACTCGATGCCATCAACGTGTTCGCACTGAACCTGAAAGCGCTGCTGCTGGCCGCACCGGCCGGCCCGCGCGCCACCATGGGCCTGGACCCTGGGCTGCGCACCGGCGTCAAGGTAGCCGTGGTCGACGCCACCGGCAAGGTGGTCGACACCGCCGTCATCTATCCGCACCAGCCGCGCAACGACTGGGACGGCTCGCTGCACGTGCTCGGCGCGCTGGCCGCGAAACACAATGTGTCGCTGATCTCGATCGGCAACGGCACCGCCTCGCGCGAAACCGACAAGCTGGCACAGGACCTGATCAAGCAGCGCGCGGAACTCAAGCTGACCAAGATCGTCGTCTCGGAAGCCGGCGCCTCGGTCTACTCGGCATCCGAATTCGCCTCGCGCGAACTGCCCGACATGGACGTGTCGCTGCGCGGCGCGGTGTCGATCGCACGCCGCCTGCAAGACCCGCTGGCCGAACTGGTGAAGATCGATCCCAAGTCGATCGGCGTGGGCCAGTACCAGCACGACGTCAGCCAGACCCAGTTGGCGCGCTCGCTCGACGCCGTTGTCGAAGATTGCGTGAACGCGGTCGGAGTGGACGTCAACACCGCCTCGGCGCCGCTGCTGGCGCGCGTATCCGGCCTGTCCTCCAGCGTGGCGCAGGCCATCGTGACCTACCGCGACCTGAAAGGCGCCTTCACCTCGCGCGCGGACCTGAAAGCGGTGCCGCGCCTGGGCGACAAGACCTTCGAGCAGGCGGCCGGCTTCCTGCGCGTGATGGGCGGCGCCAATCCGCTCGACGCCTCGGCGGTGCACCCGGAATCGTATCCGCTGGTGGAAAAAATCCTGGCCGATATCAAGAAGGAGATGAAGGCCGTCATCGGCGACGCCTCGCTCCTCAAGACGCTCAACCCGGCCAGGTACGCGGATGAAAAATTCGGCGTGCCGACCATTACCGACATCCTCAAGGAGCTGGAAAAGCCGGGCCGCGATCCGCGCCCCGAGTTCACCACCGCCACCTTCAAGGAAGGCGTGGAAGAGATCCGCGACCTGCGCCCGGACATGATTTTGGAGGGCGTGGTGACCAACGTGGCCGCCTTTGGCGCGTTTGTCGACATCGGCGTGCACCAGGATGGACTGGTGCACATCTCGGCGCTGTCGAACACCTTTGTGAAGGACCCGCACACGGTGGTCAAGGCTGGCCAGGTGGTGCGCGTGAAGGTGCTGGAAGTGGACGAGAAGCGCAAGCGCATCGCCCTGACCATGCGCCTGACCGACAGCGCGCCGCAAGCCGGCTCCAAGCCCGAGCAGCGCGGCGACCGCACCGACGGCAAGCGCCTGGCGCAGCACCAGCAGAAGCAGGACCGCGCGCCGGCGCCGGCCGGCGGCAGCATGGCGGCGGCCTTCGCCAAGCTGCGCGGGTAAGCCATCCATGATCGCCATCGCCGCCTGCGATCCGGACAGCCTTGATGCCCGCATCCTGGTCGAGAAACTGTCGGCGGCGCTGGCGGCCATCACGGGCGACAGCGGCAAGGCCTCGTTCTCGGCCGACGATGCCCGGGTGGCACGCTCGCTGTTCGTGGTGGCGCGCGGCGCGGCCGGGCAACTGCTCGGCTGCGCGGCACTGCGCCCGCTCGATGGCGACGTGGGCGAGCTCAAGCGCATGTTCGCGCGCCCCGGTGCCAGCGGTGTTGGCGCGGCCTTGCTGGCGCACCTGGAGCAGGCGGCGCAGGGGTTCGGCTACCGCCAGCTGTGGCTGGAAACGCGCAAGGTCAATACGCGCGCGGTGGGTTTCTATGAAAAACACGGTTACGCCACGATTCCCAATTACGGTAAATACGTGGGGCGCGATGATGCGGTTTGCCTGGGCAAATTGCTGAAAGCGGACTAGCCGCCTTCTTTTTCACTTCCTACGCCAAAGTAACTAGCCGCCACCTACATCGAACGCCGCCGGTCCCCAAACGTCCGCCCCCCGCCGTTTTCTTATAAAATGGCGGTATCTAACCTATTTCCCACCGAGGCAAGCCATGAGCGACGTAAAAACCTGGATCAAAGAAACCGTAACCGCCACCCCCGTGGTGCTGTTCATGAAGGGAACCGCGCAGTTCCCGCAATGCGGCTTTTCCGGCCGTGCCATCCAGATCCTGAAAGCCTGCGGCGTCGAGAACATCGCCACCGTCAACGTGCTGGAAGATCCGGAAGTGCGCCAGGGCATCAAGGACTTCTCGAACTGGCCGACCATTCCCCAGCTCTATGTCAAGGGCGAATTCATCGGCGGTTCCGATATCATGAATGAAATGTTCGAGTCCGGCGAACTCAAAGCCCTGCTCGATGCCTGATGCTCCTGCGCGGCGCCTGGTTGTCGCCATCACCGGCGCCACCGGCGCCGTGTACGGCGTGCGCCTGCTCCAGCAACTGGCTGCCGCACAAGGCATCGAAACCCACCTGATCGTCTCCGACGCCGCCGTCCTGACCCTGCACCAGGAACTGGGCATGCAGCGCCGCGAGGTCGAGGCGCTGGCCCATGTGGTGCACAAGAACCGCGATGTGGGCGCCTCGATCGCCAGCGGCTCGTTCCAGTCCGACGGCATGGTGATCGCGCCCTGCTCGATGAAAACCCTGGCCGCCGTGGCCCTGGGCCTGTCCGACAACCTGATCGCGCGCGCCGCCGATGTGGTGCTCAAGGAGCGCCGCCGGCTGGTGCTGATGGTGCGCGAAACCCCGTTCAACCTGGCGCACCTGCGCAATATGACGGCGGTAACGGAAATGGGGGGAGTGATCTTTCCACCGCTGCCGAGCTTTTATCACAAGCCGGACAGCATCGACGCCATGGTCGATCATACGGTGGGACGGGTCATGGACCTGTTTGGCGTGGTGCACACGCTGGCGCCGCGCTGGGCGGGCATGAAAGCCGCTTCGGACACGCAAGCGGACAGCTGAGGCGTGCAGGCAGCCGCGCCAGCCTGGCGCCGGCGCCGCCTGGCGCGGGAAGTGCTCAGCGCTTGTCGAACTGCCAGCTGTCGGCCTTTTTCAATTCCTTGGCTTCCTCGACCATGCGGCGATGCTGGATGCGCTTGCGCATCACTTCCGCATGCTGCGCCGCAGTCATCGGGGGAACGGTCATCAGGTCCTTGAGTTGCGCGGTGTTGCTGTAGTTACTTTTCATAAGGCGGCTGAATCCTCGGCTTGGTACATAACGGGATGACAAGACTGCAAGTGCTGCTGCGATTATGAGCCACTATTCCGGTTTTGTGCGGCACAATATATATGCATTCCACCAGGAAACTTTACCCGTGCTCTGACCATTGTGCATGAATTTTATGGCCTTATCATGACAAATCATAAAGATCCGTCGAGTTTGTAGAGGCCAGGGGTGAGGTAGAGGTGCAACGCGGCGCGCAAGGCGCCCGTGGTCCGCCATGCGCCCCAAATCGGGCGTTTCGGCATGACAGGAATAGATATATATCAACGCTGGAATTGCCGATATAGGCGCTAAATAGCTACTTTTGGTAATTAATGCGTACCAGCATGCGAATGAATTCGCGCGCAATTTGCCGATGATGCTCGTCCAGACGCTGTAAATCGGCGATTAATTTCACGTCGGCCGATTCAAAACGCGATAAACCGGCCGCGCCGTCGCCGTTGGCGGCGGTACTTTCCTCGCCGCCAAAGCGCAACCATTCCGCCGGCACGCCCAGCCATTGCGCGATCATGCGCAGCTTCTCTTGTGTGGGAATCGCCTCTCCCACCAGCCATTTGCGGGCAGCGTGGACCGTAATCGGCCGTCCATCGAAGCGGATGTTAAATTCCCGCGCCAAGCGTGTGGGACTGTCGGGTGAGTAATGGGCGTTCTTTAGTGCCTGCTGCAGGCGTTCACTAAAGCTTTCCCGTTCGTTGGATGAATTCATGGGTGGCACTATTTCACGCAACGGCATGAAAGTCAGTCTCTTCACGGTTGAGACCAATTGTGACAAGTTGCCTTCCGGATGTAACAATTTGGCAGGCATTGCATGGGTCCGGGATGCGTCGGCGGGCGTGGAGAAACATTGATTTAGGAGCAATGATTTTCGCCATCCGGACGGCGGGAACAGTCACCTGGTCGAGAAAGCCAGTGTAGATCGCGCCTGCGCAGCCTCCCCCGCGCACGATGACGCGGTTTGTGCTGGATCAGACGCAAGCCCATGAGTCCGGTGTAGCAATCCGGCGCAAACGCGGCTGCGGAGCATCGGCAGGGCTGCCGCTGGCAAGGCGGGGGTCGGCATTTTTCGCGGTCAGGATGGCGGCAGGCACGCTACAATAGGTTGACGTTGACGTAAACGGAAGTTAATCCGCACATTCGCGCAGGCGATTTCCGCGCCGTCTCCTCCCACCGCCGCTTCTTATTAGTTGATGAGCCATTGATGTCCCTACGTACCTATACCATCGCCGAACTGGCGCGCGAATTCGACATTACCGCGCGCGCCATCCGCTTCTACGAAGACCAGGGCTTGCTGCGCCCCAGCCGCGAGGGCGTGGGCGGACGCAACCGGGTCTACACGGCGCGCGACCGCACCCATCTCAAGCTGACCCTGCGCGGCAAGCGCCTCGGCCTGACGCTGTCGGAAATCAAGAGCATCGTCGACATGTACGAGTCGCCCAAGGATACCGCGGCCCAGATGAACCGCTTCCTCGGCGTGCTGGCCCACCAGCGCGAAACGCTGGAGCGCCAGCGCGAGGATATCGACATGGCCCTGGCCGAAATTGCCGCCCATGAAGAAGAATGCCGCCGCATGCTGGCCGAAACCACCGCCAACGCCTGAGGCCGCAAAAAAGCGCGACTGCTTGACGTTTACGTTAACGTCAAACATGCGTATGATGAAGTCTTCCCATTCCGACCCCGCGAGGACGACACCATGCTGCATCTTCCAGGCTTGACCTTTGACCATGGCGAAGACATCGCCGCGCTGCGCGAAGCAGTTCAACAATTCGCCACGGTAGAGATCGCTCCCCGCGCGGCGGAAATCGACCGCAGCGACCAGTTCCCGATGGACTTGTGGCGCAAGATGGGCGACCTGGGCGTGCTCGGCATCACTGTCGACGAACAGTACGGCGGCGCCCAGATGGGCTACCTGGCCCACATCGTGGCGATGGAAGAAATCTCGCGCGCGTCGGCCTCGGTCGGCCTGTCGTACGGCGCCCACTCGAATCTGTGCGTCAACCAGATCAAGCGCAACGGCACCGAAGAACAGAAGATGAAGTACCTGCCCAAGCTCATTTCCGGCGAGTACATTGGGGCCCTGGCCATGTCGGAGCCGAATGCAGGATCGGATGTGGTCAGCATGAAGCTGCGCGCCGACTTCAAGGGCGACCGCTGGGTGCTCAACGGCACCAAGATGTGGATCACCAATGGCCCCGACGCCGACGTGCTGGTGGTGTACGCCAAGAACGACCTGGAAGCCGGCCCGCGCGGCATGACGGCCTTCATCATCGAAAAAGGCTACAAGGGTTTCTCGATCGCGCAAAAGCTCGACAAGCTGGGCATGCGCGGCTCGCACACGGGCGAACTGGTGTTCCAGGATTGCGAAGTGCCGGCCGAAAACGTGCTGGGCGGCCTGGGCAAGGGCGTCAATGTACTGATGTCGGGCCTCGATTTCGAGCGCACCGTGCTCTCGGGCGGACCGCTGGGCATCATGGCGGCCTGCATGGATGCGGTGGTGCCGTACGTGCACGACCGCAAGCAGTTCGGCCAGCCGATCGGCGAATTCCAGCTCATGCAGGGCAAACTGGCCGATATGTACTCGACCATGATGGCGTGCAAGGCGTATGTGTACGCCGTGGGCCAGGCATGCGACCGCGCCAAGACGCCGGAAGCGATCCGCAACCTGCGCAAGGATGCCGCCGGCGCGATCCTGTACAGCGCCGAGAAAGCCACCTGGATGGCGGGCGAAGCGATTCAAACACTGGGCGGCAATGGTTATATCAACGAGTATCCGGTCGGACGTCTGTGGCGCGATGCGAAGCTCTACGAAATCGGCGCAGGCACCAGCGAAATCCGCCGCATGCTGATCGGCCGCGAACTGTTTGCCGAGACCAAGTAGCTGGTGACGCTGCGGGCACGGCTGTAACGACGCGACCATATAGAATAGTCTTCCCACAAAAGACTGATCGAGAAGCCAGATGACACAAGTTGCGTTCCCCAAGCTGCTGTCTTCGCAGATTGCTTTCGACATCGCCCGCACCATCCTCGACGGTTTCGACAAGCACTACCGCCTGTTCCGCCAGACCAGCCAGGTCGCCAAGCGCCATTTCGAAACCGGTTCCTGGGCCGTGGCCCAGCAGGCGGCGCGCGAGCGCATCGGTTTCTACGACCAGCGCGTACAGGAATGCGTGCAAGCGCTCGAAGATGAATACGACAACGGCGAACTGACCGACGAAGTCTGGCGCGAACTCAAGCTGCACTACATTGGCATGCTGTCCGGCCACAAGCAGCCCGAGCTGGCGGAAACCTTCTTCAACTCGGTCTGCTGCAACATTCTGCACCGCACCTATTTCCACAACGACTTCATCTTCGTGCGCCCGGTGGTGTCCACCGAATACATCGAAACCGACGAACTGCTGCCGACCTACCGCGTGTACTACCCGGCCAAGGATGGCTTGCGCTTTGCGCTCAAGCGCATCGTCACGAATTTCCAGCTCAACTGCAAGTTCGCCAACCTCGACCGCGACATCGCCCTGGTCGAAGGCCGCCTCAAGCAGATCTTCGGCAGCGAAGCGCTGGAACCGAACCACCAGATCCAGGTGCTGTCGAGCCTGTTTTTCCGCAACAAGGGCGCCTACATCGTCGGCAAGGGCATCAACGGCAACCGCGAATACCCGTTCATCGTGCCGATCCTGCACAACCGCCATGGCGAACTGATCCTCGACACGGTGCTGTTCGACCACGAACAGATCACCATCCTGTTTTCGTTCACGCGCGCCTACTTCCTGGTGGACATGGAAGTGCCGTCGGCCTACGTGCAGTTCCTGCGCAGCCTGCTGCCACGCAAGCCGAGGAGCGAGATCTACACCATCCTCGGCCTGCAAAAGCAGGGCAAGACGCTGTTCTACCGCGACTACCTGCAACACCTGAAACACACCGCCGACCGCTTCGAGATCGCGCCCGGCATCAAGGGCCTGGTGATGCTGGTGTTCGCGCTGCCCTCGTTCCCCTACGTATTCAAGGTCATCAAGGATTTCTTCCCGGCGCCCAAGGAAACCACGCGCGCCCAGATCAAGGAAAAATACCTGCTGGTCAAGAACCACGACCGCGTGGGCCGCATGGCCGATACCCTGGAATATTCAAACGTGGCGTTCCCGCTGGAACGCTTCTCGGAAGAACTGATCGCCGAGCTGATGCATCACGCACCGTCGCTGGTCGAGTACGAAGGCGACCGCATCATCATCCGCCACCTGTATATCGAACGGCGCATGGTGCCGCTCAATATTTTCCTGAACAAGGCGGAAGTGGCCGGCAACGATGCGCTGATCGAACACGGCGTGCTCGAATACGGCAATGCCATCAAGGAACTGGTGGCGGCGAATATCTTCCCCGGCGACATGCTGTACAAAAACTTCGGCGTCACCCGCCACGGCCGGGTGGTGTTCTACGATTACGACGAAATCGAATACATCACCGACTGCAATTTCCGCAATATTCCGGAACCGCGCAATGAAGAAGATGAAATGTCGGCCGAACCGTGGTATTCGATCGGCAAGCACGACGTTTTCCCCGAGCAGTTCGGCGCATTTTTGCTGGGCAACGCGAAAATTCGCCTGTATTTCATGAAGCACCACGCGGATTTGCTGACCAGGGATTTCTGGCAGTCGCGCAAGCAGCGCATCATGGACGGCCACATCGAAGACGTGTTCCCGTATCCGCAGCAGATCCGGTTCTGCAACCAGTCGTCCGCCGATAACCCGGCGGTTTATACCCCATCTTATTTGGAGAACTTACACAATGAATGATCCAGTCGTTATCGTCGGCGCCGCCCGCACACCCATGGGCGCGTTCCAGGGCGATTTTTCTTCCAAGTCCGCCAGCGACCTGGGCGCCGTGGCAATCGCCGCGGCGGTCGAGCGTTCCGGCGTCGATGCCAAGCTGGTCGAACACGTCTACTTCGGCAACTGCCTGATGGCAGGCCAGGGCCAGGCTCCGGCGCGCCAGGCGGCCATCAAAGGCGGCTTGCCGTTATCAAGCGGCGCGGTGACCCTGTCCAAGATGTGCGGCTCGGCCATGCAGGCGGCCATTTTCGCGCATGACAGCCTGCTCGCGGGCAGCGCCGACATCGTCGTCGCCGGCGGCATGGAATCGATGACCAACGCGCCTTACCTGATTCCGAAAGCGCGCGGCGGCTACCGCATCGGCCACGGCATGATGTTCGACCACATGATGTACGACGGCCTGGAAGACGCCTACTCGCGCAACGAGAAGACCGGCGAAGGCCGTTCCATGGGCACCTTCGCCGAAGAATGCGTGGCCAAGTATGCGTTCACCCGCGAAGCGCAGGATGCGTTTGCGATCGCCTCGGTCAAGCGCGCGCAGGAAGCCAACAACGAAGGCTACTTCAAGTGGGAAATCGCGCCCGTCACCGTCACCACCCGCGCCGGCGATTCCGTGATCGACAAGGATGAAGGCCCGGCCAAGGCCAAGCTGGATAAAATCCCGGCCTTGAAGCCCGCCTTCAAAAAGGATGGCACGATTACCGCCGCCTCGTCGTCGTCGATCAACGACGGCGCCGCCGCACTGGTGCTGATGCGCGAATCGAAAGCGCGTGAACTGGGCCTGACCCCGATCGCCCGCATCGTCGGCCATTCCACGTTTGCGCAGGAACCGAACCTGTTCACCACGGCCCCCATCGGCGCGCTGCAAAAGCTGTTCGCCAAGACCGGCTGGAAGCCATCCGAAGTGGACCTGTACGAGATCAACGAAGCCTTCGCAGCGGTGCCGATGGCGGCAATGCACGAACTCGACATCCCGCACGACAAGGTCAACATCCACGGCGGCGCCTGTGCGCTGGGCCACCCGATCGGCGCATCCGGCGCGCGCATCATCGTCACCCTGCTGGGCGCCCTGAAGAAAACCGGCGGCAAGCGCGGCGTGGCCTCGCTGTGCATCGGCGGCGGCGAAGCGACCGCGATGGCGTTCGAGATGATGTAATCAATAACCGCTAGCCTTAGCTCCGTCGTTCCTGGCACTGCCAGGAACGACGGAGCTGAGGTTAACGGCAGGCTCGCATTTACCCGAATCCCAACCCAGAAACTCAATGCCCACTGCACTCATCATCGGCGCCTCGCGCGGCATCGGCCGCGAACTGGTGCGCCAGTACCTGGCCGACGGCTGGCGCGTGATCGCCACCGCCCGCAAAAGCGAAGATTGCACGGCCCTTGGCGCCATGGGCGTACATCCGTACCAGCTCGACGTCACCAGCGCCGACTCCATCGCCGCGCTGGGCTGGAACCTGGACGGCGAACTGCTCGACGCCGCGTTCCTCAACGCCGGCGTGTACGGTCCGCGCCACGATGGTTTTCCCACCCAGGCCGACTTCGACGCGGTCATGCACACCAACGTGCTGGCGGCGCTGCGCCTGCTGCCCGTGATCGCGCCGATGGTGGCCGAGGCACGCGGCAAGCTGGCCGTGATCTCCTCGCGCATGGCATCGATGGACGCGCGCAGCAGCGCGTCCGGCACCCTGTACCGCGCCAGCAAGGCGGCCCTGAACTCGGTGCTGGTCGACACCAGCATCCGCTTCGGCCCCAAGGGCGCAACCTGCGTGGCGTTTCACCCCGGCTGGGTCCAGACCGAGATGGGCGGCGCCGACGCTGACATCACGGTCGAACAAAGCGCGGCCGGCCTGCGCGCCACCCTGGCCAGCCTGAATGCGGCGGCCAATGGCGCCTTCCTCAATTACGACGGCACACCAATTTCCTGGTAAGCCCAACTTAGCGAAACCTATGATACTGACCGAAGAACACCAGATGATCCGCGACGCCCTGCGCACCTTTTCGCAGGAGCGCCTTGCGCCCAACGCCGCGCGCTGGGACAAGGAGCACTATTTTCCCAAGGACGAACTGAAGGAACTGGCCGCACTGGGCGCCTTCGGCGTGGCGGTGCCCGAAGAACTGGGCGGCGCCGGCCTCGATTACGTCTCGCTGGCGCTGGTGCTCGAAGAAATCGCGGCCGGCGACGGCGGCACCTCGACCATCATTTCGGTCAACAACTGCCCGGTGTGCAGCATCGCCATGATGTATGCGAACGACGCCCAAAAAGAGCAGTGGCTGCGCCCCCTCGCGCAAGGCAAGATGCTGGGCGCGTTCGCGCTGACCGAACCGCATACCGGCAGCGATGCTTCGGCGCTGCGCACCACCGCCACGCGCGACGGCGACCACTACGTTTTGAACGGCACCAAGCAGTTCATCACCAGCGGCAAATACGCCGACGTGGCGATCGTCATGGCGGTCACCGACAAGGCGGCCGGCAAGAAGGGCATCAGCGCATTCTGGGTGCCGACGGCGACGCCGGGCTACATCGTGGCCGGCCTGGAACAGAAGATGGGCCAGCACTCGTCGGACACCGCGCAGATCCTGTTCGAGAACTGCCGCATCCCGGCCGCCAACCTGATTGGCGAAGAAGGCCAGGGCTACAAGATCGCCCTGTCGGGCCTTGAGGGCGGGCGCATCGGCATCGCGTCGCAGGCGGTCGGCATGGCGCGCGCCGCGTTCGAGGCGGCGCTGGTGTATGCGCGCGACCGCGAAAGCTTCGGCAAACCGATTTTCGAGCACCAGTCGGTGCAGTTCAAGCTGTCCGAGATGGCCACCCAGATCGAGGCCGCGCGCCAGCTGATCCGCCACGCAGCGTCGATGAAGGATGCCGGCCTGCCGTGCCTGAAGGAAGCCGCGATGGCCAAGCTGTTCGCCTCCGAAATGGCGGAACGGGTTTGCTCGGATGCGATCCAGGTGCACGGCGGCTACGGCTACGTGAGCGACTTCCCGGTCGAACGCATCTACCGCGACGTGCGCGTCTGCCAGATCTACGAAGGCACCAGCGACATCCAGAAAATCCTGATCGCGCGGGCGCTGTAAGGCATGGCGGGCGGTACGATCATCCGGGCGGCGGCCAGCGAGGACCTGGACGCCTTTTTCGCCTACCTGAACGATCACCTGCGCGACAACGGCAGCGGCGCCACGGCGCTGTTCATGCCGATGGCGCGCACCGCCTCGCGCTTTGGTCCCGAGCGCGAAAGCGCCTTTCGCAGCGCCACCGCGACCGCCCTCGGGCAGCCCGGCTGGCGGCGCCTGTGGCTGGCGCTCGATGCGCAGGGCGGCATCGCCGGCCACATCGACCTGCGTGCACGGCCTGAAGGCGCCTCCACGCACCGCGCGCTGCTCGGCATGGGTGTGCACCGCGACGCCCGCAAGCAGGGCCTGGGGGCCCGTCTGATCGACGTGGCTGCCGCCTGGGCCGGCGGCGAGGCGGGGCTCGACTGGATCGACCTGGAAGTGTTGTCGGTGAACCTGCCGGCACGCCAGTTGTACGCGCGCTGCGGTTTCGTGCAGACCGGCGAAATCGCCGACATGTTCCGCATCGACGGCGAGGCCCTGGCCTACACTTTTATGTCACGCAAGGTGCGCGCGCTCTGATACGCTTGGTGGTTCACACCCACTGCTTGCCATGAAAGCGCCACATGCCGGTTTCACCCCGTGCGTCCACGCGCGTCCTGATGCTTCCCCTGCTCCTGTCCCTGCTGCTGCCCTTGACGGTGCGCAGCGAGGAAGCGTGCAAACTGGCCCTGCCCGATGCGGCGGCGGGCGACGACATGCGCTGGCAGGGGCCGTGCAAGGACGGCTATGCGCATGGCGTGGGCGTGATCGAAAAACGCACCAGCGACGTCAACACCTGGCGCTACGAAGGCATGCTCGAAGCCGGCCGGCCGCATGGCAAAGGGTACCTGAGGTACTACCCGGGCCATGAATACGGGGGCGAATTCCGCGACGGCCTGCGCGACGGCACCGGCACCTCGGTCAACCAGGTCGGCGACCGCTACAAGGGCCAATGGAAAGCCGGCAAGCGCGAAGGCAAGGGCGCGATCGTGTACACCCTGGGCGGAAGCTATGACGGCGAATGGAAGAACGACCGGCCGAACGGCAATGGCGTGGCGCTGTACTCGAGCGGGCGCCGGGTCGGCGCGGTGGTGGCCAGCCAGCCGGTCGACGGCGAACCGGGCAAGGTGAGCGCAGCGGCCAAGACGCCGCCCGAGCCGTCCAGGGAACACGATCTCAAGTCGGAAGGGCCACGCCTGGGCACGCACATCCCGCACAAGGTGGTCACAGGAGGCAAGGTACCGTTCAAGGCCTCATACGAACAGCTGAGCGAGCAGGAACGGGCCGTCGTGCGCGGCTGGTATCCCTTGCTCGATCCGGCGGACGAACCGCCGTACCCGCTGCTCGGCAACGGCAACGTGCTTGGCGCGATCCAGAAGATCAATGCGCGCGACCCGGCCTTCGGCCTGTTGACCATGGTGGTCATGGTGGACAGCGAAGGCAATGCCCAATCGGCGGATGTGTATCTGTCACCCAACCCATACACGACAAAACTGGCGGCCTTCGTTGCCATGAAGGAAAAGTATAAACCCGCGCGCTGCTCGGGCAAGCCCTGTGCCATGCCATTCCCTTATGCTATCAAGTTCACGAGCACCTTGCTGTGACCGATCCGGGCCTGCTGAACTGCCGGTACAGGCAAGCTGCCACGGATGCTGGGTACGGCAGCGTACGGACGCACTCGAACCACACCTTTATAGTCTTCCCAGCGCTTATTCTCCCGCGCTGCGGTTTGATGTCTCGTTCCATTCCCGGGACGACACCATCCAAGTAACAATTGCTTGAAGGGCCACCTGTGCGCACCATGAAAGCAGCAGTTTTTATCCGCCCCGGTCAGATAGCGCTTGAAGACAAGCCGATTCCGACTGCGGGACCGGGCGAAGCGGTGATCAGGATCACCACCACCACGATTTGCGGCACCGATGTCCACATCCTGAAGGGGGAGTTTCCGGTGGAACCCGGACGCACCATCGGCCACGAGCCGGTCGGCGTGATTGCCGAATTGGGTGCCGGGGTAACCGGATACGCGCTGGGTCAACGCGTCGTTGTGGGCGCGATCACGCCGTGTGGGCAATGTCATCCCTGTCTCGATGGCCATCAGGCCCAGTGCGGCGGCAAGGCCGCTGGCGGATGGCGATTCGGCAACACGATCGATGGTTGCCAGGCCGAGTATCTGCTGGTACCCCATGCCATGTCCAATCTGGAACCCATTCCGGATGGGCTGACGGATGAGCAAGTACTGATGTGCCCCGACATCATGAGTACCGGTTTTGGCGGCGCCGAGAGCGGCGACATCAAGATCGGCGACACCGTGGTGATTTTTGCCCAGGGCCCTATCGGCCTGTGTGCGACGGCCGGTGCGAAGCTCCGGGGCGCCAGCCTGATCATCGCGGTCGATGGGGTGGCGGCGCGGCTTGAGACGGCCAGAAAACTCGGCGCCGACGTCGCCATCGATTACACCAAAACCGATCCGCTGACCGAGATCATGCGCCTGACCGGGGGACGCGGCGTGGATGTGGCCATTGAAGCGCTCGGAACGCAGCAAACGTTCGAGAGTTGCCTGCGTGCGCTCAAGCCGGGCGGCACGCTCTCCAGCCTCGGTGTCTACTCCGGAAAGCTGAGCTTGCCGCTCGATGCCTTTGCGGCTGGATTGGGCGACCACAGGATCATCACCACCCTATGCCCGGGCGGCAAGGAGCGCATGCGCCGCTTGATGAACGTGGTCGCTTCGGGCCGGGTCGATTTGCAGCCAATGGTCACGCACCGCTTCAAGCTCGACCAGATCGAGCTCGCCTACGACCTGTTCATGCATCAGCGCGATGGCGTCCTGAAGGTGGCGATTACGCCGTAATTCCCGCGACAGTACGTCACGAGCCCATACAATTCCCCGATCAAGCACCGTCACCGGGAAATGGAAGCAGGCGTGACGTGGCGTGCCCTTCTCGAAAAAAACGCCACGCACAGGGCCGCAATAATAATGACCGCGTAACTGATCGAACCGTCCGCCACTTCATAGCCATGACGCCCGCCAGGAAAGGCGGAGCGCGCCGTGGTGCCAACCGCGTGCGCGAGTATGACTGCGAACAAGGAACAACCGGCATGATTGTAGAGCCACACAGTAATGACCCGGAATGCAATCGTTCCCAGCAGTCCCCAGACGATAAGTTGCGGCGATTGTCCCATCTTCATCATGGACGGCAGATGCCACAGCGCCCATGGCACACCAATCAGCAGTGCCGTAGCGAGTGGCGAAAAGCGTTTTTGCAATGCATCCGTGGCGTAGGCCGAGTAAGCAATTTCCTCCATGGCCGCACCTGTCGAAAACATGACAAACGCGATCAGCAGGGAAGCGGACAGGTCAAGATGCGTCGATACCGGAACGCCGGCGATGCGCAGCGCTGCGTAGGTAATGACATAAAGAGCGGGCATGAGGAACAGGCTCAGGAGCAGCGCTCCCCTCTTTTGTATGCGGCGGTGGTCGAACAGGCGCTGAACGAACACCCGCACGCCCTGCCAGCCGTTCTCAACGTAAATCAATATGCACGCGGCAATAGCAGGGCTCAGCGTCGCGCCTATATCGGTCAAGGGAATGTTATCCGGCAGCGGACTCTCATCCAGAAAGCTGCCGAGTATCCACATCGGGGCACTGATGGCGATGACGAGAAAAAAGAACGCCACCGGATACGTTTTTCTCGGTTCTGATGCATTCATGAGGGTGGAAACGCTCGGGTTGAGGCACTTGCTTTTTGGCCCGCAATGCATCGTCCTGCCAAGGCGTGCAGGTTCCGGTTGACAGTGAGCGAGTACAATTGCTTGTCAGGTGATCCGCCGACAGTAACACACTCGCGCCCGGAAACGCGGCACGCCAGCCGGGCAAGATCGGCGCTCCGCGCCACCATTCGTCGGGTATATCACTCGCATAGGTAGGCGTCGATAAAGGAGCCTGACATGCCCTCGCTGCCTCGCTTGAACCCCTTACCCCCTTCCCGCATTGCTGCTTGCGACGGCCATGCAAGTCGACGAACCGTGCCCACTTGCCTTGCGCGGCATCGAAACAGGCGCCGACCTGCGCAGGCGCGGTCCTGCAAATCGCGACGCTCACCTCACACGGAAATGCATGAACCCGCGCGCTGCTCGGGCAAGCCCTGTGCCGTGCCATTTCCTTATGCTATCAAGTTCACGACCACCTTACTGTGACCGACCCGAACCGATGCCTGTCCCGCCAATCCGCCTCAGCCCCGCTTTTATCGCCGACCCCGCTGCGCTCTTTGCCGCGCTGATGAGCACCGTCACCTGGGACGAGCGCATGAAAGCGCGCAAGACCGCCAGTTTCGGCGCCAGCTATGACTATGCGCAGATCGCGTACGCTGAGGTGCCCATGCCGGCGCTGCTCGACGCGCTATGCGCACGTCTTGAAGGGGAACTCGGCTTCCGGCCGAACAACTGCCTGCTGAACTACTACCCCGATGGCAGGTCGTCGATGGGTTTTCATTCCGATGAAACCGATGGCCTCGCCGACGGCACCGGCGTGGCCATCATCTCGCTCGGCAGCGTGCGCGCGATTGCCTACCGCAACAAGCTGGACGCGGCGCTGCGGGTCGACTATCCGCTGCCGAACGGCTCGCTGCTGTACATGTCGGGTCAGGTGCAGCAGGACTGGGTGCACGCGATTCCCAAAGACCCGCATGCCGGCGAACGCATCAGTCTGACATTTCGCGCGATCCGCCGCTAGGCATTCAGCGCGGCGTGCCCGGCTTGGGCAGGACACCGATCCGCAGCGGGCCGCCGTTCTTGCCGTCTTCCCCCTCCTGCGGCGCGATGAACATATCGTGCGGGTACGCGAACACCCAGTCCGCATAGCGGCCCTTGTTGCGAAAGCCGCTGTCGTGTTCGTCGAAATTGTCGACCTTCATGGGCGCGCGCTGCGACAGCGAATGCACGCCCACGATGCGGCCCTCAAGTCGGATCAGGCCCCATTCGGCCTTGCCGGTGACCGGGTCCGCGTACAGGCGCCGCAGGTGGCGTTTGGCGTTCGGGAAGCGCGGGTCCTTGATCAGGTCTTGCAGGGTCAGGGGATACATCTGCGGCCCGGCCGCCGCGCTGTCGTGATAGCGCGCAATCGCAGCGCGAAATTCGTGGCCGATGAACAGCAGCTCGCGCTCCTTGTCGCGCCGCACCGAGGTCGAATACAGCTCGCTGGCGATGCTGCTGCCGACCCCCATGAAGGCCACCAGCAGCAGGGTCCAGATGTACGCGAACCCGCCCGGGTACGCGCGCTTACAGCTGCTCATACGGCACGCCCTCGCGCGTCTTGCCACGCGCGCCGCTGCGGATGTCGGCCACGCCCGGCTTGTCCGGATCGAGGGAGGCCACCGGCTGCCACGTCACGCTCGATTCGGTGATCGGGTCGACCGGCACCGAACGAAAATACTTGTGCGTCACCAGCTCGCTCAGCGAAGCCGGATACACGCCCTTGTCGCCGTAAAATTTGTCGATCCCCAGACGCAGCACATGCAGGTTTTCCTTGAGCGCGACTTCCTTCGACTTGTCGACCGAACCGAAATAGCGCGGCACGGCAATCGTCAGCAAGGTCGCGATAATGGCCATCACCACCAGCAGTTCGACCAGGGTAAATCCCGCGTGTTTTCTTTTCATGTTCATCCTCCTCACCACTGCTTGTGCGGTACGCCGTTCAATCCCACTCCCGCCGAACGCGAGCTGACGTCGAACACGTCCCCGCCCTCGCTCGGATTATCCGGCGGCGACGCATACGAGCGCTTGGCCCAGGTATCGGCGGCGCGTCCCTCGTCCTGGGGCGCGAACGGATCGCGCGGCAGGCGTCGCATAAAATAGATGTTCTTCTTGGCGGGACTGAGCTGGTCTGGCACGCCCTCGACCAGCTCCTCCAGCTTTTTCGGATAGCCCGAGTCGCCCACCGCGATCTTGATGCGGCCAAGGTCGGCCGCCTTCTTGTACGCTTCGAGCCCCTCGCGGATTTCGATCAGCGCGCTGCGCAGGCTGCGCTCCTTTTCGCGCTGCACCGCCACCTGCGCCATCGGCACCGCCACCACCGCCAAGGTCCCCATGATCGCCAGCGTGATCATCAGCTCGATGAAGGTGAAGCCGCGCGCCTTCACTGGATCACCTTGCGCGGCGCATCGGCGCCCGGCGGCTTGCCGGTGCCGGGCGGGCTGTCGCCGGCGGGCGGCTGCGGCGCCGCTTCATCGCTGCCGGTCATGGGCGAAGGCGCCGCTGGCGGCTGCGTCGGCGCCTGCACTGGCGGGGGCGCCTCGGGAGCCTGGACTCCCTGCTGGGGGCCGGCGGCGGGCGATCCGCCGCCCGGCCCCGGCCCGCGCCCGCCCACATTCGATTCGGTACCCGAGTCGAACTGCGCGGTCGTCAGGTCCGGCCGGCGCAGGCTGCGCAAGATCCGCGGCGTGATCGACAACACGATCTCGCTGCGCGAGGTATCGTCCTTCTGGCTGCCGAACAGGCGCTTGAGCACCGGCAGGTCGCCAAACCCGGGCAGCTTGTCGGCGCTGCGCCGGTCCTCGTCGCTGATCAGGCCCGCCAGCACCTGGGTCTCGCCATCCTTCAGGCGCAGCACCGTGCCCGCCGTGCGCGCGCCGATCTGGTAAGCCTGCGTGCCCAATTTGCTGATGATCTCCTTGACCACCGTGCTCACCTCCAGGTTGATCTTGATCGCCACTTCATCGTCCAGGTTCACATTCGGCTCGACGTCGAGCTTCAGGCCCACGTCGAGATAGTTCACGCTCTCCGAACTGACGCCATTGTTGGTGGTGACGGTGATCACCGGCACGCGGTCGCCAATGTGGATCTTGGCCTTTTCCTTGTTGCGCACGCGAATGCGCGGATTGGCCAGGATATTGCCGTCGGTGTCGACCTGGTTGGCGTTGATGGTGGCGCTGCCGATGGCGACGTTGATGCTCCCACGATTGATGCCGCCAAGGCTGGCGACGGTCAGCGGCGACAGGGATTCGCCCCCGCCGGCCAGGCTCAGGGTCGCCTTGTCGGGCCAGCGGATGCCCAGCTCCATCAGGCGCGTGCGTTTCACTTCCAGCACCTCGACTTCGAGCATCACTTCCGGGTCGGCCATGTCCTGCATGGCGATGATGCGTTCGGCCATGCGGATCATCTCGGGCGTGTCGCGCATCATGATGATGCCGAGGCGGTCGTCGGTGACGATGTCCTTGGCCTTGAGCAGGGTCTTGATCGAGAACGAGACGGTCTTGGCGTCGGCATTGGCCAGGTAAAAACTGCGCACCACCAGCTGCTGGTAATCCTTCACCTTTTGCGCGGTGTTCGGATAGATCGTGATGGCGCGCTCGCCGGTCACGACCTGTTCGAGCTGATTGGCCGACAGCAGCATGCGGATCGCTTCTTCCAGGCTGGTATTGCGCACCGAGATGGTGGTGCGCAAGGCGGGATCGACATCGCGGTCGAACACGAAGTTCAGGCCCGAGACCTTGCCCAGGAAGTCGAACACCGAGCGCACCGGCGCGTCGCGAAATTCCAGCGTCACCGGTTTGCGGTAGGCGGCGGCCAGCTTGCCGCCGCCCGCGCCCTTTTTGGCCTGTTCGTCGGCGATGCGGCTTTTCAGCGCCAGCGCGTCGCGCTGGTTGGGACGCTCCTGCAGCACCACGCGCAGCGCGTCGAGCGCCTGCGCCAGGTCGGCCTCGCCGGCGCGCCGCCATGACGCCTCGGCGCCAGCCACCAGCTCCTTGTGGCGCTGCTCCAGCGCGATGGCCTGCATGCCCTGCTGCGCGACCACATTGGCGGGGTCGATCGCCAACACCTGGGCCGACAGTTTTTCGGCCTCGGCGAAATTGCCCTGCTGGCGCAGCCGTTCGGCGCGCGTGTTGAAGGCATTGATGATGCTGGCCTTGCGGCTTAACAGGCCAATCCGGTATTCGGCGTTGCCGGGTTCCTGGCGCACGGCTTGTTCCAGCTTGGCCAGGCCCTGTTCGATCTGTCCCTGTTCGAGCAGGGCCTTGCCTTCCTTGAAAGTCTGCGGGCCGGCGCAGGCGCTCAGCGCCAGCGCCAGTGCGAGCATGCGCAAGGGCGTTCCCGCCAGTTTCTTCGTCAGTGTGTGATTCAATTCATCTCCCCTACTGCGAGTGTTTGTTGCTTCCGGAGCGGCAGATACGTGAACGTCAGCGTGTCGTCGCCGGCGCTGTCGAAGGTGTAGCTGTCGTCGATCTTGTCGCCCACATAGGCCACCACGTTGCGCTCCTCGACCTGCAGGAAGTAAGCCTGCCTGCCATCGTCGAGAAAGCGCCCGAGCAGGCGGATCGGCAGTTGCGGCGCGCCGCCCGCATTGCCCGGCGCGCTTGCCTGCACCGGCTTGGTGACGGTGCTCTCGGCCGGCTTGAGCGGAACCGCGTCGGCCACCTGCGCCTGCCAGCTCTGGCGCGCAAACGCGTTGCCCAGTTCCTCGTCCTGCGCACGCGGACGGATTTCCAGCAGCGGCGCCTCCGGCTCGGCCAGCGGCGCCTGCACCACCACGGCCGGCGCCGGCACGATGGTACGGGCCTGGGCCGGCGCGATCATGTCGGTATCGTCATCGGGCGCGAAATAGCAGGCCAGCAGGGTCGCGCCCAGCGCCACCGCCATCGTCATCTTTTTCATCGGCGTCCTCCTTTTGCCACTGCCGTCCTGACCAGCAGGTTGAAATGCACGCGCGCCTCGACTTCGCCGGTGTCGATCTGCTCGCGCTTGAATGTCACGGAATCGAGCGTCAGGGCCGGCATGGCGTGCAGGGCGCCGACGATGAACGCCTGCACCTTGGCGTAGTCGGCCTTGATCGGCAGCGTGATCTGGTAGCGCATGAAGGCGGCGCCATCCTCGGCCTGCGCCTTGTAGTCGGCCTTGGCCAGCACCACGCCGTTCTTGGCGGCCACGTCGACCAGTTGCTTGAGCAGGTCGGGAATCGTGTCGTGCGCCGGCAGGTAGGCGTAGAAGGCCGCCACGCGGCGCGCGCCGTCCGGCAGCGCCACCCGCTGCTGCGCCGGTTTGGCGCTGCGCGCGGCGCTGATTTGCTGCGCCAGGTCGTGCCGGCGCGCCTGCAGGCGCTGCGACTGCCATGCGCACAGGGCGGCCAGCGCCAGCGCGCAGGCGCCGGCCAGCGCGCCCCAGCCCAGGCGTGCGCCGTGGCGCCGCGCTTCCCAGCTGATACGCGCGGCCAGCTGCGACGGTGCGCCCGCCTGCTGTCCGCTGCTGGCGATTTTCAGTCCTGCCATTGCGCCTCCAGTTGAAAACGGTAGGGCCGGTTGGGCGCCGCGCCGTTCAATTCATGCTTGACCAGGTACACGGAGGTGAACAGGGCCTGCTCGTTGAGGTAGGCGACGTAATTCATCATGTCGCCCGCGGTTTCGGCTTCGGCCGCGATTTTCAGGCCGCCGGCCGCGTTGCTGCCTTGCGCACCGGCTTCCGGCTTGCTGTTGAGGTCCATGCCGAGCAGCGCGACGTGGATGTCGGCCGGGGCCTGCACGGTCTTCACCAGGCGCGTGACCGGCAAATTTAGCTGGCGCACGGCGTCGCCGATGATGGCCAACTGGCGGTCCTGGGCGCGCTGCTCGGCTTCCGACAGGCGCGCGCGCGGCGCTTCGCGCGGCTGCACCAGCGCCAGCTGCGCTTCGAGCGCGCCGGCGTGGCGCGCCTGCACCACCCAGTCGACGCCGGCGGCGCCCAGCGCCAGCAGGCCGCCGGCCAGCAAGGCCAGGCGCCAGCCCCTGGGCGCTTGCGCGCCCCGCACGAAATTGAGTTGGGTCAGCGCCATCTCAGCACCTCATCATCGCCACGGCGGCGTAGCCGGGCGCTGGCGCGGGCGGCAGCTTGACCATGTCGAAGTGGTCGGGCAAGGCGTGGGCCGCCGGCCGTTCGTCGAGGCTGACCAGCGCCACCTGGGCGATTTCGCCCAGCTCGGGCGCGCGCAGGGTCCAGCGCTGCCAGGCTTGCGGCAGTTCGCTCTCCCATGGGCCACGCAGGGCTTGCGCCTGCACCGCGTGGATGCGGCCATTGGCGGCGGCGGCCAGCACCAGGCGGCCCGGTTCGACCAGCGCGAACGCCTGCGGGTGGCCGCAGGCGATGGCGCGCCAGGTGATCGACAGCACCGATTCGATCGCCATGCACGGATGGCCGCATTCGCGCGCCACGTCCTGCAGTCCTTGCAGGAACTCGCGCTCGATGGCGCAGGCCAGGCGCGGCTGGCCGTAGGGCGCGTCGTCGCACACGATCGACCAGGTGCGCGCGGCGTCGCCGTAGATGCCGATGAACTGGGCTTGCTGGAAGCGCTCGGCCGAACCCTGGTGCAGCAGCGCGTCGCTCCAGGGGATCATGCCCAGCTGGCACCAGCGCGTGGTCAGCGCCACCGAGACCGGCACGCCTTTCAGGGTCACGCCGGCGGTGCGCAGGTAGGCGCCGAAGGCCGCCAGCGCGCCATCCCATTTGCCGTCGCTGTGGTCGAGGGGAATCCGTACTTCGCTGTGGGCGACGATGCGCTTGCCGCTGCGGACCACGGCGGTGAGCAGGTCGGGCGCCAGGGACACGCACACGGTGCGGCTGGAGAAGAGTTCAGTAAGTGACACGGTTAAGCTCCATCAATGTGGTTTCTCCCTGGCGCACCAGGTCCAGCGCCGCTTCGCGCACCAGGCGAATGCCGGCGCGCGCGGCTTCTTCCTTCATGCGGCTGACCGGGGCGCGCGTGGTGATCATTTCGCGCATGGCGTCGTTGAGCATCAGCACTTCGGCCACCGCCTTGCGGCCCTTGTAGCCGGTGCCGCGGCAATGGCCGCAGCCGGCACCGGCCTTGAAGCGCCAGCCGGCCACCAGTGCGGATGTCAACCCGCTGTCGCGCAGTTGGTCCGGGTCGGGCGGCACTTCCACCGCGCAGTGTTCGCAATTGAGGCGCAGCAGGCGCTGCGCCACGATGCCGTTCAGGGCGGCGGCGAAGCTGTAGGCGTCCACGCCCATGTGCAAGAAGCGCCCGACCACGTCGAACACGTTATTCGCGTGCAGGGTGGTAAACACCAGGTGGCCGGTGAGCGCGGCCTGCACCGCGATCTGCGCGGTCTCGTCGTCGCGGATTTCGCCGATCATGATCTTGTCCGGGTCGTGCCGCAAAATCGAGCGCAGGCCGCGCGCGAAGGTCAATCCCTTCTTTTCGTTGACGGGAATTTGCAGCACGCGCGGCAGCCGGTATTCGACCGGGTCTTCGATGGTGACGATCTTGTCGCGCCCCGTGTTGATCTCGGTGATGGCGGCGTACAGGGTGGTGGTCTTGCCCGAGCCGGTGGGCCCGGTCACCAGCAGCATGCCGTGCGGCTTGGCGGCCAGGCGCCGGATCAGCACAATCGCGTCGGCGTTCAGGCCCAGGCTTTCCAGGCGCAGCGACTGGGCCGCCTCGGTCAGGGCGCGCCGGTCCAAGAGGCGCAGCACCGCATCTTCGCCGAAGATGTTCGGCATGATCGAGACGCGGAAATCGATCTCGGCGCCCTTGACGCGCACCTTGAAGCGGCCATCCTGCGGAATGCGGCGTTCGGCGATGTCCAGGTCGGCCATGACCTTGATGCGCGAGATGATCTGCTCGGCCATCTGCAAGCCCTGCACCTGGCCGGCCTGCACCAGCACCCCGTCGACCCGGTATTTGATAATCAGCTTGTCGCCGTCGCATTCGAGGTGGATGTCGCTGGCCTGGAACTTGAGCGCGTCGTAGATGGTGGAGTTGACCAGCTTGACCACCGGGCTGCTGTCTTCGCTGATGCGCACCAGCGAGATATCTTCGATACTCTGGTCCAGGCTCTCGACCTGGTCGGCGTCGCCGGCCATGCCGGCCATGGCTTGCTGCACGTTCTCCTGCTGTGCCAGGTAGGCGCTCAGTTCATCGGGGTGCGTCAGCGCCACGGAAAAGCCGCCGTGCAGGGCGGCGTCGGCCCACTGCAGGGTGTCGTCGGCGAAGGGGTCGCCCAGCACCAGCACGGGAACCCCGGCAGGGCCTTCCATCAGCACGCATTCGCGCTGGGCGCAGTCGGTGTAGGGCATCAGGCCAAAGGCCGGGGTACCGGCTTGCAGCGCGCTGATGGTCCATAGCGGATAGGAAAACAGCGCGGCCAACTGGGCGACAAACACTTCCGGCTCGACGCCGGTCATCTCTTCGAGCACGGCGAGCATCGGACGGCCCTGGGCCAGCGCGGCCAGGCGCGCCTGCTGCACCAGCGCGGCCGTGAGCGGCGCGCCCAGCGCCGGCTTGTGGGGAAAATCAGGGGCGTTCATGACAGGCTCCCGGCAAGTTCAAAGATGGGCATGTACATCAGCACCACCACGCCGCCGATGACCACGCCGATGAAGGTCATCAGCAAGGGTTCGAGCAGGCGCGAAGCCCAGTCGACCCAGCGCGCGAATTCTTCGTCGTGAAAACGGGCCGAGCGCTCCAGCATGTCGCCCAGGCGGCCGGTGTTTTCGCCCACCTTCAGCAAGGATTGCGCGACCGGCGTGGCCAGCTGGTTCTGTTCCAGCGCGCTGGAAAACGGCAAGCCTTCCTGCACCGCGCGGCGCGCCGCGTCGAGCTGCTGCTGCTGGCCGGGCAGCAGCATGGCCGAGACCATCGCCAACCCCTTGGACAGGGGAATGCCGGCATGCAGCAGCAGGCTCAGCGCGCGGTAAAAGCGCGCCAGCCGGAATTCGGCCGCGCGCGCGGACAGTACCGGCAGGCGCAGCAGCGCGAGAATCAGGCGCTGGCGGATGGCAGCATGGCTGACGGCGAACACCAGTCCACCCACCACGCCGCCCAGCGCGCCGAGAAACAGGAAGGGATGGGCCGACATCAGCTGGCCGAAGCCGAGCATCATTTTCGAGGCCCAGGGAATGTCGCGCCCCGAAGTTTCGTACACCACGCTGAACTTGGGCACCACGTAGCCGAGCAGGAACAGGGTGACCAGGCTGCCGACCACCAGCAGCATCACCGGATAGATGGCGGCCGAGACCAGCTTCTTGCGGATCGCCTCGAATTGCAGCTGGTAGGCGACAAAACGGCCGAGGGCTTCGGGCAGGTTGCCGGAGCGCTCGGCCGCATGGACGGTGGCGACGTAGATTTCGGGGAAGATGGCGGGAAAATCGTTCAAGGTATCCGACAAGCTCTTGCCCTGTTGTAGGGTTTGCAAGATGGCGCCGATGGTGGCGCGCGTGCCGGGCTGGGTTTCCTTGTTGTGCAAGGTGGCGATGGCTTCGGTGAGGTTGAGCCCCGCTTCCAGCAGGGCCAGGAGTTCCTGGCTGAACTGCATCAGGGGAAAAGCGTGCTTGCGGCGCGCTTCGGCCGGCGCCTGCGGGCGCTCGATCGCGAGGACGCGCCAGCCCTTGCGCGCGGCAATGCGGATGGCATCGGCTTCGCTGGGGGCATCGATGGCGATATGCTGGCGGCTGCCTGCGGCGGCAGCGGCCTGGACCTGGAGTTGAAACTGCATGGTTGACCCTTTGTACTGATTGACTCCTTGCTTCGCATTCGGCCTGGTTATCCAGGTGACATCAGGGCCTCCTTAAAAGAAAAATAGCCCCGGCCGAAGCCGGAGCTGAAAAAAGAGGACGGACAGCCAGCCATCCTCTTGTGGGGTCACCCGGTTTATTGGGTAAGCAGGCTGACTTTGTCGACCACGAACGAGGTTTGCAGCGACGAGTCTTCACGCATGGCGAAGGACAGGGTCACGGTCTGGCCCTTGTACGGCAGCAAGTTGAAGGTACGGATCTGGTAACCGGCAGCCTTGCTCAGGTTGGTGTAAGTTGCCAGGGTGCCGAGCACGGTGCCGGCCGAATTCTTGACCGTGACAACCAGCTTGTCGTAGGCCACGTTTTCGGTTTCCGCGGTATCGATATGCAGCGCGAAGCTCAGCGAGGCCGCAGTGGCCGCTGCCGGAATCGCGACCGACTGGGTCAGCGTTTCGGTCCTGGTGGTGCCATTGCCGCCCAGCCATGCGAAGCGTGTGCCTTCGTAGGCGCTCTGGCCACTGTAGGAACCGATGACGCCGGTAGTGCCGGCCCAGCCGTTGGTGCCCGACTCGAAGCCGCCATTGACGATGCGCTCGGTGGTGCCGCCGCCACCGCCGCTCACCGTCAGGGTGGCGTTGGAGCTGGTGGCGCTGGTCGGGCTGGTGGCCGAATCAGTCACCTTGACGCTGAACACGGCGCCGCTGTCGGCGGTTTGCGCGGTCAGGCTATAGGTGGCCGAGGTGGCGCCGGCGATGTTGGCGCCGTTACGCAGCCACTGGTATTTGTACGGCGCGGTGCCGCCGGTGGCGGTGACCGAGAAGGTCGCGGTCGAGCCAGCGGCGACGGTGACGTTCGACGGCTGCGAGCTGATCGTGACGCCGCCGCCCGGGATCGTCGTTTCGTCGATGTCGGCACCGACGTTGATCGCCGCGTAGGCACGGGTCACGGCAATGACTTCCTTGCTGTTCGCGCCATACAGTTCCGCGGCCGAGGCGATCACCTTGCTGCGCGCATCGGCGTAGTTGGTGGAGGCGGTGAACTTGGTGGTGTTGGCCTTGAACCAGATGCGGAAGGCCTTGTCGCTGCCGATACCGGTCATCGCGGCCGGGCTCTTGACCAGGTACTGGCTGTAGTAGTTGGACGAGGAGCTGGCGTTCGAGCCTTGCGACAGGAAGTAGAACATGCGGTTGTTCGGGCCGCTGCTGTAGTGGACGTCGATGTTACCGATCGAGCTGCTCCAGGCGTTCGGGCTCGAACCGTCCAGGCTAGGCTTGTACAGATAGCGCAGCGGGTTGCCCGATTTGGCGATTTCCTTGCCGGTCGCCCAGTCGTTGCCGCTGTTTGGGATAACCGTGCCGGTGCCGCCCGCGCGGGCATAGGCTTCGACCATTTCACCGGTGATGTCCGAGTTCGACTCGTTCAGGCCGCCCGATTCGCCGCTGTAGGTCAGGTCGGAGGTGGCGTTGGTCACGCCGTGGCCCATTTCGTGGCCGATCACGTCGATCGCGCCCAGGCTGTAGAAGCCGCTGCCGCCGTCGCCGATGAACATGCACTTGCAACCGTCGCTGTAGTAAGCGTTGTCATAGTTGGTGTTGACGTGGGCGGCGATGTAGGTCGAGGTATTGTTGCCGTCCAGGGATTGCCACCCGAGCACGTTCTTGAGCGCGTCGTAGGTGTTCATCAAGCCCCACATGGCGTTCACGGCCGCGGTCTGGCCGTTGGCATTGGTGGTGCTGCCGCCGTTGTACTGCAGGCCATCGCCCCAGTCGTTGGTGGTGTTGGTGTAGACCAAGCCGGCGCTGGTGCTGTGGTTGGCATTGGTGATCGCCATCATGCCGTAGGTGCCGCCGGTGCCGCGCGATGGATCCTTGAGCGAATAGGTGGTGCCCGACAGGCTGGTGTTCAGGGGAACGGTGCCGTTGTACTGGCTCTTGCCGGTGCCGGCCACGGTTTGCAGGGCGCGCCATTGCTTGATCACGCTGCCGTCGGCGGCGTTGATGACGGTGTCGTAGAACACTGGCTTGGTGCCTTCCAGCATGCGCGTCTTGACCAGGTAGGCCAGCGCGTAGTCGGTCACTTCATCGACCAGGTCGGTGGCGTTGAGCTGGGCTTCGGACTTGTTCAGGGCGCCAGGCACGCGCTTGGTGGCGACGATCGGGTAGATGATCAGTTCGGCGCTCGGCGGGGTCTGGTGCACGCCGTTGGGCGACACTTTCTTGACCACCAGGTCGATCGCGGCGGCGTTCTGGATCTGCGGCACCACGATGAAATTGGCGGTGCGCGCGCGCAGGGCGGCATTGCCGCTACCCTGGCCCAGGCCCGAACGGCGGTCGGAGACCGACTCGCTGACGATCTCGCCGGCATCGTTGGTCACCACCACCGATTCCGACTGGAACACACGCACGCCTTTATAGGTATGGGCGGCGCGGCTGATGCGGGTACCGATCACGCCAGGGTGCTGCACGGTAATGGAGAAACCGTGGTCGGCATCGAGGCCGTGGGCGGCGCGGGTGGCAGCCAGTTTGGCGATCAGGGCCTGGCTTTGTTGCGGGGACTGCAGGGCGGTCGGCCCGGCCATGATCGGTGCGCTGGCGAGCGCCTGGCCGACCATCATCAAAGGAAGTGCAGCAATCGACGCAGCGAGCAATGTTTTACGAAAGTTCATTATTTCTCCATTGGTAGTTCAGTGAGTGAATGAGATAACTGCTGGCCACGTGTGCTGTGGCGGCCACCCGAGCGCGCCGATAAACTGGTCCGGTGAACGCGAGAGAATCCACACTATTCCTGTTTCTTAAGCCAAGTCAAAAAAATGGGTGATTTGGTCGTATGCACACCAAATGTTCAGTTTTGGACATTCTTTTCCAGAAACTGAACGGTACTCTGTGCAATTGCCTAAAGAATGTTTTGTTGACGCATATCAATGTGAGGCATTTTTCCTACATAGAAGTGAATTAGAAGGCGTACTCTAAGACGTGCAGAAATGTAACAATTCGCACTGTTAACAAGCTCAATTCGATTGCGTTTTAACGGGGATGCGGTCTACACTCGTTCTCAGTTGCCGGGAAAAACTCTCAGGTGACATGGATTAAAGCGCACGGGGCACACTCCGGATAAAGCGCAATCAGTTAACGGGAAAATCATGACGTCACACTTCACCTTCGCATGGGCATGTTTGTCTCCTCCCCCGGTGCTGTTGCCCAAGCCCGATCCCCAGGGACCTCAGTCGACCTGAACAATTTACCGATGGCGCACATGCAGCAGGAAATAGCAGTCAGGCAGTAGTGCCAGTAGGAAAGTCCAAGAGAACCCATTCACGGTAACAAAGCGACAAACATGCACCGCAGGCAGGGCTGGGTCCCGAGTATGCCGCGGCTGAATGGGCGGCGGCTACCCATGTGAGGACCGGAGAGAGATGCTTTCGATCGCGACCAAAGTAGAGCAAATAGTGTCGGAATCGGCGTTCCTGACGGAAGGGATATCGCTCGGACTGATCAATCTGTCGGAGCTGGCGCGCCAGTTGCGGCCCCAGCTCGAATCGGACTTGTGGAAGCCGGTGGGGCAGGCGGCGGTGGTGATGGCGCTGCGCCGCTTGTCGGAGCGCTTGCCGCAGGCGGCGCCCTCGCCGCCGATCGTGCTTTCGCCGCGCACCAGCGAGCTGACCACGCGCACCGATCTGACCCTGGTGACCTACCGGCTGTCGGACCACAGCAATGAATGCCAGCGCGAACTGCTGCACCTGGCCGAGCGCCATCCGGGCAGTTTCGTCTCGGTTACGCGCGGGGTGCATGAAATGCTGGTGGTATGCAGCCGGCCCCTGATCCACATGGTGGAATCGGCCTTTGCCAGCGAGCGCCATATTGCTCGGGTGGAAAATCTGACCGCCCTGACCCTGCGCCTCAATCCCGACTCCCTGAAAACCCCCGGCATTTATCATGGCGTGCTGAAAAAACTCGCGTGGAACAAGATCAACGTGGTCACCATGATGTGCACCTTTTCCGAGCTGACCGTGCTGCTGGAGCAGCCGCAGACCGGGCCGGCGTTTTCGGTGCTGTCGCAGATCGTCTCGCACTGAGCCCGCTCAGGAGACCGCGCTTTCCAGCAGGGTCAGCGTCTGGCGCGCCGTATCGAGCCGGGCCATCACGCCCAGCGGCAGGGTGAACTGGTGGCGGATGTGGCCGAACGAATAGCCGCTCACCGCCGGCACCACCAAGGGTTTCAAGTGCAGGTCCAGCGTCTCGTCGAGCGTGAGCGACGGTTCTTCATCTTCCGGCACGCAATGGTCGCAGATGCCGATCATCACCGCCGCCGCATTGCCCAGCCCAACGGCCAGGTCGAGCTGGGTCAGCCAGCGGTCGATCCGGTAGGGCGCTTCATTCACTTCTTCCAGGAACAGAATTGCTTTGCGGAAATCCGCCGCGTAGGGCGTGCCCGCCAGCGCGCTGACCAGGCTCAGGTTGCCGCCGATGAGGGGGCCGGTGGCTTGCCCGCTGGTCACCGTGCGCAGGGCGAAATGCGGTTCCAGCAGCGCGCGCCGACTGTTTTCCAGCGCCATCGGGATGGTGTAGCTTTCCTGCGGGTGCATCAGGACCGCCAGCATGTGCTCGGTGGAATAATCCGACACGCCCGACGAGGCCACCGGCCCGTGGAAAGTCACCAGCCGCGCCTGCTTCAAGATGGCCAACTGTAGCGCGCTGATGTCGGAATAGCCCAGCAGGATGGTGGGATTGGCGCGGATCAGCGCGTAATCGAGGTGTGCCAGCAGCGAAATGCTGCCCGAGCCGCCGCGGATGCACCAGATCGCCCTGACCTCGGGGTCGGCAAACATGCTGTGCAAGTCGTTGACGCGCTGCTGTACCGCGCCGGCGTAGCCGCCGTGCACGGCGCGCAGGTTGGCCCCCAGCCGCACCCGGAAGCCCAGCGCTTCGATCCGGGCCACGGCGTAGGCAATGCCCTCGTCGTTGATGCGTCCGCCCGGCGCAACCAGGCCGATGACGTCGCCGGCGCGCAGGCGCGGTGGTTTGATCAGGCTTCGCGGCATCGGGCGTGGCGCATGGTGGGCTCCGGCTGGCAGCATGACGGCCGCCGCCAGCGTGGCAAAGGCCCGCCGGCTGATCTTGTCGCTACTGGACATGGCTGCTTTCGAGAAGACGGCCCGGTGCCGGGCCGCCCGCCTGGTGAATCAAAGGAACTTGTAATTGGCCATCAGGGTCAGCGAACGCCCGCGCGGATCGGCCACCCGCGGTTCCCATGAACTGCCGGCCCCGGTGTTGCCGTCGTAGGTGATCGCAAATGGCGGGTCCTTGTCGAACAGGTTCTTGATCCCGGCCGTGAAGCTCAGGTTTTTCACGCCAGTGTAGCTCAGGCTGGCATGAAAGATGGAATACGCGTCGACCTTGGCGTTGTAGTTGGACGGCACGATGCGCCCGCTGGCCACGCCCGGCAGCACCTGGTCGGTATAGCCGCTGCGATACACGTTCTGGAACATGGCGCTCCAGTCGCCTTTGGCGAAGGTGACGTAGGCGGTGTGCTTCCACTTCAGGCCCAGGTCGCCGGTGAAGCTGAATACGCCGACTTCATCCTTGCTATACGGCGCGTTTTCCAGGGGCTTGCTCTTTTTCTTGAGCAAATAGGACCCATCGATGCCGGCCGCCCAGTTGCCGGCCCACAGCTTGCCATTGGTGCGGGCGCCGATTTCGATGCCGCGCGTAATCGCCGCGCCCGTGTTGAGCCAGCGCCGGTCGATCACGGCCAGGTTGCCGTCGCCATCGCGCCGGAATTGCTCCTTGAATAGATTGTAGTTGGCCAGCATCACCGGCAGATCGACTTCCTTGATGGTCTCGAAGCGCCGCACTTCCCAGATATCCATATTTGCCGAGAAATGCGGGGATGGCTCGAACACCATCCCGAGCGTGCCCTGTTTCGACGTTTCCGGTCCCAGGTCGGACTTGCCGCCGGTAAAGACGATCGGCGTGATCGATTCGCAGCCGGGCTTGGTGGTGTCGACCTTGCCGCTGGCGCACTTGCCCGGATCGGCCAGGTCCTTGCCGGCGTACGTCGATTCGGTGATGCCGTTGAACAACTGGTTGAACGCGGGCGCGCGGAAACCTTCGTTGTACGATCCTCGGAACAGCCATTGCGTGGTCGGCTGGTAACGGAACGAGACCTTGGGGTTGAGCGTGTTGCCGAAGCCCGAATAATGATCCTGGCGCGCCGCCACCGTCAGGTCCAGCTCCTTGGTGACCGGTATGAGCACCTCGGCGTAGATGGCGCGGATGTCGCGGCTCACTTGCGGCAGGACATTGACGTCGTCGAAAGGGGCGTTGAGGATGGCGCGCCGCTCGGAGAGATTGCGCAGGTCGCCATTGAATTTGTATTCTTCCTTGCGGATATCGGTGCCCAGCGCAGCCATGATGGGGCCGGCCGGCAGCGTGTAGAGCTCCCCGGAGAGCGAGGCATCGAAAGCCGTCAGGGTGGTCTTGCCGCCGTACAGCACGACACCGGCGGCCGAGGCGCCACGGATCAGGTCGAGCGCCTGCTGCGACTGCTTCTCGCCCGCTTTCAGGAAGGGATTGATCAGCCCGCTACCAAGTGCGGCCGCCAGCGGGGCCGTGTAGCTGTAACCATTGCCCAGCGTCGATTCCGATTCGCTGGTAGCGCGCGCCAGGCCGACCTTGTAGTCGACTTTGCCGATCTGGCCGTCGGCGCCCAGTTGCAGGCGGCCGGCTTTGCTTTCGGTGGCGATTTCGCGGTCGCCGCAATCCATGCAGCGCCAGCGGTAGGCGATCGGCAAGCCACGGTTGGCCTCGATCGATGGAAATTCGGCCACCAGGGCATTGAACACCTCGTTATACGCCGCGCCGGTGCTCGGATAGAAGGAGCTGGCCGGGAAGGTGGCCGCGCCCGGCGAGACCTGGTTGGGCGAGAAGCGCTTGGCGACCTCGGTCTTGGCGCCCACCAGCTCGGCGAACAATTCGTGCCCGCCACGGCGCATGGTGGCGCGCGTGACGAAGTTGCTGTTCTTCACGGGCTGCTGGAGCACGGCCGCGCGTCCGGTATCCCAGGCGCAGCCGAGGCCGCCCGACGGCGTATCCCACAGCTTGTCGTCGTAGGCGCCCATGCCATTGACCGAATTGCAGCCTGCGCCGCCCGGCAAGTCCAGCAGGCTGACGCCGGAATAGGCTTGCGTGGTACCGCGCTGCACTGGTCCGGTGTTGCTGGAGCGGCTGAAGATGGTGTTGCCCAGGCTGGTTGCAAAGACGTTGGCGAACGGCGCGCCGCGCGTATCGACCGCCACGCCACGCTCGGGCTGGAAGGTGTTGACGAAATCGCGCTGGTCGCCGCGCAGGGCCTTGTTTTCGCCCGTGGAGAGGGCGAACAGCAGGTTGAAACCCTGTTCCTGCAAGTCGCCGAAGCCGCCCGTGACCTGGTAACGGGCGATGTTGCCGCCGCCCGCTTCGGTGACGTCGGTAAACGCTTGCGCTTCCAGGCCCTTGTAGTTTTTCTTGAGGATAAAGTTGATCACGCCGCCGATGGCATCGGTGCCATAGATGGCCGAGGCGCCATCTTTCAGCACTTCAACCCGCTCGACCGCCGCGAAGGGAATCGAATTAAGGTCGACCGCCGAGCCTTTCATGCCATGGGTGGCCACGCGCCGTCCGTTGAGCAGCACCAGGGTGCTGTCGGCGCCCTGGCCGCGCAGGTTGGCCGAGGAGGCGCCATTGTTGCCGCGCTGCGAGCCGGAGGTGACGTCGGCGTTGCTGGCAAGATTGTCGGAACCGTTGCCGTTGATGTTCAGGGTGGCGATCAGTTGCTCGGCGTTGACGATGCCCTGGGCTTCGATCTGCTTGCGCGAAATCACTTCGACCGGGAGCGCACCTTCCCTGGCGATGCGCTTGATGCTGCTGCCGGTGATTTCCACGCGCGCCATCGGCGGCTCGGCCACCTGCGCCAAGGCCGGGCCGGCCACGCACATCAGGGCAATCAGTTGCGCCAGCTTGCTTAACTCCACGGTTTCTCCTTGGTTTTTCTTGGCACGACGTCATCCATCGAATGCACGCAGGCCGGCTAATGAAATTTCCTAAGGCAACTATAACTTCAAGGCATGCTTGCGGCCAGTGCAATATTCACAATGCATCAACGTGCCATTTTACTGGCGCGCTCGCGCTGTTCCGGATCGATATCGAGGTAGCGCCATGTAGTGAATTCGACAGGATGGCGCTTGTAGTTTTTTAGCCACGGATGCTGCAGGTCAGCCGACAGCGGATGGGTCAGCGGCACCCAGGGGTTGTAGGCGTGGATCAACTGGTTCATTTCGCCATACAGTTTCTGGCGCGCCGGCGAGTCGCCCAGCTGGCGCGCCTGTTCGTAGCGCTCGTTATAGGCCGGCAAGTTGAAGCGCGCATAGTTGGCGCGGCCACGGTTGGCGCCGTACAGCAATTGGTAAAAATTGTCGCCGTCCGGAAAATCGGCGATCCAGTTGCTCTCGAACATTTGCACCTTGCCCAGGCGCGAAGCCTTGATGATTTCGGTCTTCTTGTCGGTCCGAAACACCACGCGCAAGCCGATGGCGTTCAGGTTCTTGCGCCACAGCTCGTCGCGCAGGCGCCCGCCGACGGTCGCCTCGCTGTGCATGGCCAGGGTCAGCGGCTTGCCGTCCGGACCACGCCGGAACCCGTCCGGGTCGCGCTGGCGGTAGCCGAAGCGCTCCAGCAGCGCTTGCGCCAGCGCCTTGTTGTACGGTACCGGACTGCGGTAGGCGGGGTCGTAGCCCAGCACATTCGGCGGCAGCGGCGATTCGGCGCGCAGGGCGAAGCCTTTCTTGAGCAGGCCGATATCTTCCGCGCTGTCGTAACTGAGCGCAATCGCCCGGCGCAGGGCCACCTTGTCCTTGCCGTAGCCGCCCAGCAGCGCGTCTTCCATGTTCATCCACATATAATATGTCTGGAGCACCGGGAAGCGGTTCAGCGCGATGCCGCGCGCCGCCAGTTCGGGTTTGAGCTGGCCGTTGCGGATCACCATGTCGGTCAGCGATTCCGGCACCTGTTCCAGGTAATCGACCTCGCCGCCCAAAAAGCCCAGCATGCGGCCCTGGAATTCCTCGGCGATGCGCGCCTCGACCCGGTCCAGCAGCGGCAGGCGCCGGCCGTGCCGGGTGATGCCCCAGTCGTGGTTGGCCAGCAGCACGATCTTGTCGCTGCGCTTCCACTCGCCCAGGCGGAACGGGCCGCTGCCGACCGGATGGTTGCCGGCCTGGCCAGGATAGGCCTCGATCACCTCGCGCGCCACCGCGCCCGTGGCCGGCGTCGCCAGGTAAAACAGGAAATTCTTGTCCGGCGCGGCCAGGGTGATGCGCAGGGTGTGGCGCTCGGGTGCCTGCAGGCCGGCGATCTCGGTGGCCTGGCTGAAATCGCCCTTGAGCGCGGCGTCGCCCTTGAGCTTGCCGTCGAACAGGAATAGCCATGGCGACTTGAGGGCCGGATCGTACAGGCGCTTGAGGCTGTAAACATAGTCGGCCGCCGTCACCTCGCGCCGCGCGCCGCGAAAGGCCGCATCGGTGCTGAACAGCATGCCGGGGCGCAGGCGGAAGGTGTACACCAGGCCATCGGCGCTCACCTCCGGCAGCGCGGCAGCCGCGTTGGCGCGCAGGGCCACCGGACGCGCGTCGTAATCGTAGCGCAGCAGCGGGTCGAACAGGTTTTCCAGCAGGCTCAGGGTGGCGATATCGGACGCCACCGCCGGGTCGAGCCCGGTTTCGCTGGTGGTCAGCAAGGTGTGCAGGACTTTCTCGCCCGCCCAGGCGGGGGCGGCGAGCAGCAGGGCGGCCGCGCTGGCGGCAAGAAGGCGGCGAATCGTCATGGCAAGTCCTCGTGGTCCGGTGGGTATGATAGGCCACAGTGATGCCTGCCGGCTTTTTACATCGTCGGGCTGCATGGTTTCCTTAATTCGGGGTAACCTGCGCCTATACTCTCGCTGCAACATCCGCCCATCAACGCGAAACGAATACGATATGGCATTAAATTACATCTGGTCCGGCTTTTTCCTGGTCGGCTTCCTGGCGGCGCTGGCGCAGTGGATTTTCCTGGGCGACACCGAGATTTTCAAGAAGATCGTCGACGGCACCTTCGAGTCGGCCAAGATGGGCGTGATGGATATTGCCCTGCCGCTGGCCGGCGTGATGACCTTGTGGCTCGGCATCATGAACATCGGCGAAAAAGCCGGCGCCATCGGCTGGCTGGCCAAGGTGATCTCGCCCTTTTTCTCGCGCATCTTTCCCGACGTGCCGAAAGACCACCCGGCCACCGGCCACATGGTGATGAATTTTTCCGCCAACCTGCTCGGGCTCGACAACGCCGCCACCCCGTTCGGCTTGAAGGCCATGGAAAGCTTGCAGACGCTTAATCCCGACAAGGACACGGCCAGCAACGCCCAGATCATGTTCCTGGTACTGCACACCTCCGGACTGACGCTCATTCCGCTGGCCATCATGGCCCAGCGCGCCATCCTGGGCGCCAAGGACCCGTCCGACATCTTCATTCCCTGCATGATCGCCACCTACGTGGCGACGCTGACCGGCATCATCGTGGTGTCGATCAAGCAGCGCATCAACCTGCTCAACCGCGTCGTGCTCGGCTGGCTGGGCGGGATGACGGCCGCCATCTGTTCGCTGGTCTTCTTTTTCACCAACTACCTCACCAAGCCGGAAATCGAGCTGGTATCGCGCGTGTCGAGCAACCTGATCCTGTTCTCGATCATCATCATCTTCATCCTCGGCGCCATGCGCAAGCAGGTCAATGTGTACGAAGCCTTCATCGAAGGCGCCAAGGGCGGCATCCAGACCTCGCTGACCATCATTCCCTATCTGGTGGGAATGCTGGTGGCAATCAGCGTGATCCGCAATTCGGGCGTGCTCGGCTTTGTGGTGCGCGGGCTGGAATGGGTGTTCATCAACCTCGGCATGCGCACCGAATTCACCCCGGCGCTGCCGACCGCGCTGATGAAGCCGCTTTCCGGCAGCGGATCGAAGGCGATGATGATCGATGCCATGACCACCTACGGCGTCGATTCCTTCGTCGGGCGCCTGGCCTGCATCTTCCAGGGCTCGGCCGACACCACCTTCTACATCGTGGCGCTGTACTTCGGCTCGGTGGGCATCCGCAAGACGCGCTATGCGATTTCGGCCGGCTTGATCGCCGACTTGGCCGGCATCGTCTCGGCCATCTTTGTCGCTTACCTGTTCTTCGGTTGATCATGGGAATTGCCATGCTGCGTCCACTCGCCCTTGCCGTCCTGCTGGCTTTTAGCCAAGCCGCCAGCGCCCAGTTGCCGGCGCCGGTCAGCCAGTTGCTGTTTGATGCCAACATTCCCGAAGATGCGATGAGCGCGCTGGTGCTGCGCGGCGACGTGGCGCTACTGTCGCACCTGGCCGAGCGTCCGCTCAATCCCGCCTCGACCATGAAACTGGTGACCACGCTGGTCGCGCTCGACCAGCTGGGGCCGGCGTTTCGCGGACGCACCGAGCTGCGCAGCGGCGCCAGCGTAGCCGGCGACGTGCTGCGCGGCGACCTGGTGCTGCGCGGCGGGGCCGACACCGATTTCAGCGGCGAGGTGCTCGAACGCATGCTGCAAGCACTGCGCAACCAGGGCATCCGCAAGATCGACGGGCGCCTGGTGCTGGACCGCCAGCTGTTCAACCCGGCCCGGCCCGATATCGGCGCGCCGCAGTTCGACGAATCGCCCGAGGCCTACACCAACGTGATTCCCGACGCGCTGATGGTCAACAAGAACATGCTCGAACTCGACCTGCGCTCGACGGGCGCCAGCGTGGCGGCGGTGGCCTGGCCGGCACTCGACGGCGTGACCATCAGCTCGGCCATGACCCTGGTCGACGCCGACTGCGGCAGCTGGGCCAATGGCTGGAAGCAGCCGGACGTGCAGCGCGACCGGCTCGGCAAGATCACGGTGCTGCTCAAGGGCAGTTTTCCTAAGCACTGCGCCAAGTCCTACCGGGTCAACCTGCTCGACCGCCAGGATTACCTCGACCGCCTGTTCCGCGCCATCTGGAAACGCCTGGGCGGGGTGCTGGCGGGCGACACCATCGAAGCGGCCACGCCGGCGGCCACGCGCCTGCTGGCCGAGCATGTGTCGCGCACCCTGCCCGACATCGTACGCGACTACAACAAGAGCTCCGACAACACCCTGGCGCGCACCGTGTTCCTGAGCCTGGGCAGCCTGGAAGCCGATCCGGTGGTGGGCAGCCGCGCGCTGGCCACGGTGCCGGGCGAAACCACCGTAGCGCGCGCCGACCGTACCGTGCGCGACTGGATGCGCGCGCGCGGCATCGACGATACGGGATTAGTGCTGGAAAATGGTTCGGGCCTGTCGCGCATCGAGCGCATCAGTGCGCTGCAGATGGGTGGTGTGCTGCAGGCCGGGCTGCGCAGCAACTGGTCGCCGGAATTGATGAGCAGCCTGCCGATCGCGGCGCTGGACGGCACCCTGCGCAAGCGGCTGGCCGACAGCCCGGCGGCCCAGCGCGCGCGCCTGAAAACCGGCACCTTGCGCAACGTGGTGGCGGTGGCCGGTTACGTGCGCGATGCGAACGGGCAGCAATGCGTGGTGGTAGGCATGATCAACAGCGAGCTGATCGGCAACGGCAAGGGCCGCGCCGTGCTCGATGCGCTGGTCGATTGGGTGGCCCGCTCCGGCACCGTTAATTAGCCCAAGCGAATTATCTGGAATCACACCGATACTGGCCAATATCGCACCGATACTAATCAAAACCGCACCAATACTTAGAAAACTGCACCGATACTGGAAAATTGCACCGATACTACCGAATCAGCGTAATGTCGGTAGAATCGGTTCACACTACCGAGCCAATCGATGCGCTATAACGGCCGCCTTACCACCGCAGTTCTCCTACAAGTCTTGACTGACATGGCCAAGGCTGGAGATGAGTACGTCTCATCGTCGCAATTGGTTAACGCCACCGGATCAAGCAAGGATGCGGTCAAGCGACTGTTGTCCAAATTGGCATCTGGCGGGCAGGTCGAGGTCGCAGGCAAAGCCCGCGCTACGCGCTATCGCCTGCTCACAACGAACGCGGCTGTTCCCCCTGAACAGGTGGCGACACCATTACTTGCCACAATACAACCAGTCGAGCTTGGCCCCCGCTGGCGCGCGGAAAGCCTTCAGCTCCGGCAACAACTGACAATGCCCTTGGCTGCGCGTACACCCGTCACGTATCGTCGGGAATTCGTTGACGACTACAAGCCCAACAGCACTTTCTTGCTGCCGCCTGAACTCGCAGAAGAACTGCTTGCGCTCGGTCATCTCCCAGGCCAACTTCCCGCCGGCACCTATGCTCGGAAAGTGCTGGAGCAATTACTCATCGACCTTTCATGGTCGTCGTCTCGTCTCGAAGGCAATCGCTACACGCTTCTGGATACGGCAGAGCTCTTCAAAAGCGGCGCTGCCGCTACCGACAGCGATGCTGTCATGCTGCTCAATCACAAAGCTGCCATTGAGTTCATTGTGGATGCTGTTCCCATGCAAGGGCTCAACACCAGCCTGATTCGCAATGTGCACGCCGTACTCATGCATGACTTGTTAGTTGATGTTGCGTCACTCGGCGCGATTCGCACGAAGGTAGTCAACCTCAGCGGCAGTACCTATATTCCGAACCAAGTCCCGGCGGTGTTGGAAGAGATGCCGAGGACACGGCAAGGTTCCAGCAATTGCTAGCCCAGGAACTGAACATCCTGGCAGATTTTAACTGTGCGCGTTACCGGCTTGGCATGAAAGAAACGCAAACCTGGATTGACGAGGGACGCCCTGGCCAGTAGCGCTCCGCAGTGCGCCGCCTTGATTGCCGATCCGCTGAGAAGCACTTGTTTCAGTGTTCGCTGCCGGCGTAGATCCACATCGGCGCGGTGCGGCCGGCGCGCGTGAAGCCCAGCGATTCGTAGAAGGCGATGGCGTCGCCGTCGGCGGTCAGCATCTGCTGGTGAAAGCCTGCGTAGCGCGCGCACAGCGCTTGCATCATCAGGCGTCCGATACCCTTGCGCTGGTGCGCCGGGTCGACCAGGAAATGCGGATAATAAACCACCAGATGCCCGTCCGAGATGGCACTGCCGATGCCGACCAGCACGCCATTCTCGCGCGCCGTGACCAGGCTGTGCGAGTTGCGCAGCGCCGCCATCAGCTGCGCCGGTTTGTCGGCGGAGGACCACGCGTTGGCGCGATACAGGGCAATGACCTCGGCGTCGCCGATCTGGTCGTCCAGGCTGATGTTCATGGGCAGGGGCAGCGTGCGCCGGATGTTGAAAGTGCTTTATGGTAACAGCCAGCGCTGCGACGCGCTGGCGCCGCTTTACAGCACGCGCTGGAAGGTTTGCCGCACCCGGTCGCGGTCGCCGCAATCGAAGTGCCACCATTCGCTGGCAATGCCCACAAAACCGGCCTGCGCCATCGCCGCGCGCAGCAGTTGCCGGTTTTCCACCTGGAGCGGCGTCAGTTCGCCGCGCGCCAGCAGCAGGGCTTCGCGCGCCGGGTGCGAGCGCTCGCTCATGTCGTCGAAGGCGGTGCCCATGTCGAGTTCACGCCCGTGTTCGTCGAGAATCGTGATGTCGAGCGCCATGCCGAAGGAGTGGATGGAACCGCGCTCGGGCGGCGCCAGGTACATGCGCAGGCCGGTACCGTCGAGCGCATCCCACAGCGCTTCCTGCACCCGCTGCGGGCGCAGCGCGTCGAGGACCAGCGCGGTGCAGCCGGGCCGCTCGCGCGCCAGCCAGGCCACCACCTGCTCCAGCGCTGCCGCCGCGTCGCGGTGCAGCCAGGCGCAGTCGAATGGCGAGTACAGGTCGCGCCCGGTGAAGTTATCGACGCCCGCATAGCGCAGGTCGACGGCAATCCCGGCAATATCCGACAAGTGCCGGAAGTCGGCACTCTGGCCCAGCTGTTCGATCGGCCAGCCCTCGATCATGATGGTGCCCCGCCGATCATCCCCGCCTGCATGAGGGCGTGGAACACGTCGATGTGGCGCAGGTGCATGGTCTGCTCCGCTTATGCCGCCGGCTTGGCGGCGGGCGCGGTCAGCGCGTCGAGCAGGGACGCCGTTTCGGCATCCGGCGTGCCGTCGATGGTGGCCGGGCGGTATTTCATCTGGAAGGCGCCGATGACGTTGCGGGTCGCTTCGTCGAGCAGGCCGGTCTGCGGTACCGCGTAGCCGACCGTGGCCAGGCGCGCCTGGAACCAGGCCACGTCGGGCAGCAGCAGGTCGTACCCGGGGCGCACGGCAGCCACCTTGGCGGCGTCGGGCCAGACCGCCAGGCCTTGCTGGGCCAGCTGGAACCACGGGAACATCGGACCCGGGTCCTGCTTGCGCTGGGGGGCGATGTCGCTGTGACCGAGGATGTTTTCCGGAGGGATATTGTGGCGCTTGACGATGTCTTGCAGCAGCGCGATCAGGCGGTCCACCTGGGCTTGCGGGAAGGGATACCAGATGCGGCCGCCGGGCGTGTCGGTGAAGCCGGGGTTGACGATTTCGATGCCGATCGAGCTGCCATTGAGCAGGGTGTAGTTTTTCCAGTTCGATACGCCGGCGTGGTTGGACTGGCGCGTTTCATCGACCAGGCCGTAGATGATGGGGCTGGTTTCGTCGGTCAGCAGGTAGTGGCTGCTCACGGTTTGCTGGGTCAGGACCTTGATCGATTGCGGCAGGTTGATGGCCGTGTAGTGCAGGATGACGAACTTGACGCGGCTGCTCTGGCCTTTGGCGGAATAAGTGTGGTCGATGGCGGGGCCGGTGGCGCAGCCGGTGAGCAGGGCGATCAGGAGCGTGGCGAGCAGGGTTTTCATCGGCGAGTAGAGGTAGAGGTGAGTTCTCGTTACCCCGTCGCTCCCGCCGAGTGCTGCCTTGGCACGGGAACGACGAGGGTGGTCGCGGCAATCCGCGCCGCTGCATGATGAGCGCGTGCCGTCGTCTGCGTCAAGCTTATCGTATCCGGCAAGCTGGCGCGCATTGTGTTCACAATCAAGGGATGCAGCGCGGCGGCGCGTCCCGCCAGCACCACTGGCCGCGCGCCGAAACGCGCCGTCAAGGCCAGCGCCAGGCGCGCCAGCTCGTGGCCCGCTTGCTCCAGTATCGCGGCCGCCACCGGATCGGCCTGCGCACTGGCGGCCACCGCCAGCGCCAGCCGGCCCACCGCGCCGCGTTCCTGTCCATAGATGAATTGGCGCGACAGCGCCCAGTCGTCGCCGCCAATCTGCGCGAACACCGCCTGCGCCATGGGCGAGGCGCGCCAGCGGCCCGGTTGCTCGTCTTCATTACGCCAGATGTGGCGCAGCGCCTCGCGCGCGATCCAGAAACCGCCACCGCCGTCGTCGAGCATCACGCCCCGTCCACCGGCGCGCTGGAACACGCCGTCGGCATCGATCCAGGCGCCGATCGATCCGGTGCCGGCATACACCAGGTAACCCTCGCCCGGCGCAAAACTGGCGAGATAGGCAATCTCGATATCGCTGCACAGCACGACCTGTTCATCCGGCAAACCGAGCGGTCCGGCCAGCCACGCTTGCAACTGCGCGCCATCACCGCCAAAGCCGGTCAGCCCGGCGCGCACCGCCTGCGCACGGCCATGGACCAGCACGGTGGCCGCCAGCGCGGCAAAACTGGCTTGCACGCTGGCACGGCCGTCCACGCTGCCCATCTGCAAGGCCGACAAACCGTCCACCTCGCCCTCGGCCACGATGGCGCCGCCAGCCGCCGCCAGCGCCCAGCGCGTGCGGGTGCCGCCGGCATCGATGCCGAGGCCCAGGCCACTCATGGCTTGAGGACCGACAGGCGTTCGCCCTCGTTACCCAGGCGGTCGACCGCGCTGACGAACACGGCGCTGGCCGGGCCGAGCTTGGCGTCGTCCAGCACGGTCCAGTCGGCGCGCGAAGCGGGCACGACCGCAAAACGCCATTCGCCGCCGTGGCGCGACCAGATCGCATAGTGCGCGTTGGCCTTGCCGGCCGTCAGTTTCAAGGCCACGCCGTTGCCCTCGCGCCGCGCGCTGACCGTCGGCAAGCCGGGCGCGTCGTCGCCCAGCCACGGCGAGGCCGGCACCAGCGCCGGCGCGACGTAATGGCCGCTCTTGAGCTGCTCGCTGATGCCCTGGCGGTTATCCATCAGCGCCACCATGCTGAAATGCACGTGGCCGCCGGCGCCCGGACGGCTGCGCGTGACGCCGATCTGCTGCACGATTTCGTTGGCCTGGTAGCCCTTGCTGGCAGCCCCGATGCGGCTGGTGAACAAACCGGGCCAGATGTGGCGCCGCTTGCCGTTTTGCCCGACCCAGTAGTCGAGCAGCACGTCGTAGGCTTGCGGGGCCTGGCCGATGGCCCAGTACAGCTGGGGCGAAAGATAGTCGAGCCAGCCGTTGGCGAGCCACAGTTCGGCGTCGGCGTACAGCTTGTCGTACTGGCTGAAGCCGACAATGCCGCGCGGGCGCCGGTCCGGACGGCCGATGCCGAAGGGACTGATGCCGAAACGCACCCAGCTTTTCTCGCGGTGGATGCCGGCGTACATCGCTTCGATCAGCTTGTTGACGTTCTGGCGGCGCCAGTCGGCACGCTCCAGCTTGCCGCCGGAGAGCAGGTAGCGCTGCCAGGCCGGCTGGTCGGGAAACTCCAGTTCGGCCTTGGGCACGTAGGCGCCGTCGAGCGCGGCCGTTTCCGCGCCGCTGGCGCCGGGCGCTTCGATCGGATACGGATAGAAATAGTCATCGAGGTGCACGCCGTCGATGTCGTAGCGGCGCACCACGTCGAGGATCACGTCCAGGGTGTGCTTGGACGCCGACTCTTCGCCCGGGTCCATCCACAAAAAGCGCCCGTAACTCTTCACCGCCGCCGGATTGGCCTTGGAAATATGGTCGTGCGAGGGGGGCGACTTGGCGGTGGCGTGGCGCGCGCGGTAGGGGTTGAACCAGGCGTGCAACTCCAGCCCGCGCGCATGGGCCTGGGTGACCCAGAACTTGAGCGGGTCGTACCACGGCTGCGGCGCCTGGCCCTGGGTGCCGCTCAGGTACTCGGTCCACGGTTCCAGCTTGGATGGATAGATGGCATCGGCGCTGGGCCGCACCTGCAGCACGATGGCGTTCAGGTTCATGGCCTTGGCGCGGTCCAGGATGGCCAGTGCCTCGGCCTGCTGTTTCTCGGCCGGCAGATTGGCGCGCGACGGCCAGTCGATATTGGCCACCGTCGAGACCCAGGCGGCGCGAAATTCGCGCGGCGCCAGCGGCGGCACGGTCTCGCTGCCGCCCTGGATGGTGGCCGGGCTGGGCACCACGCCCACGGCCCCGCCCGTCCCAGCCACCGGCGTGGCCGTGGTACACGCTGTCATCAACCCGCTCAGCGCCATGGCGCCGGCTACCCCTGCTCGCGCGAATGCGCGTCTTGTCCTGTTCGGCTGCAAACCATTCCCCAATTTAAACTTTTACAAACCATTTCTTGCGCCACATCCACCATGCAAGCAAGAACATCGCCGCATTAAACAGCAGAGCATAAAGCAAAGAGCTGTTGACAGGCGACACGCCTAGCGCGCAGACCTGTGCATACAGCCCTTGCGCCAGCGACACACCGCCGACCTCGATCAAGCCCAGCATTTTAGACACCAGCCCGGAAAACGCGAAAATGAACAGCGCATTCATGCCATAAATAATCAGCGGCGTGCTCCAGCGCGCCGCCGCGCTGCGCAGCGGGAGATGGGGATTGGCGTCGAGCAGCCAGTAAAAGCTGGAAAACACGATCAGCGCCCAGCCCGTCATGAACAGGCAGAACGACGGCGTCCACAGGCTCTTGTTGATCGGCATGAGCACGACGTCGAGCATGGCGCCGATCCACAGCAGGGCCAGGCCGGCCAGCAGCATCCAGACGGTCTGTTCCGTGCGCGAGTGGCTTGAGAGCAACCAGCGCCCCGCCAGCACGCCCAGCAGCTGGCTGCACAGGGCGGGGATGGTCGAGAGCAGACCTTCCGGGTCCCAGGTTTTGGATTGCGGCCACAGGTGACCGTCCAGCAGCAGGCGGTCGATCCAGGCGCCGACGTCCTGGCCCGGTTCGAGCACGCCGGCGCCGATGCCGGGCACCGGCATCCACAGCATCAGCACGCTGTAGAACGCCAGCAGGCCGGCGATCCACAGCACTTGCTGGCGCCAGCTGAAATACAGCACGATGGGCGCGGCCAGCAGGGTGCAGATGGCAATGCGCTGCAGCACGCCGGGAATGCGCACGGTGGACAGGTCGAAGCCGGGGATCAGGTTGAGCGCCAGGCCGATCAGGAAGATGATGCCCGCGCGCACGGCCAACTTGCGCAGCAGGGTCGGCTTGTCGGCCCCGGCGGCGGCCAGGCGCCCCAGCGAGAACGCCATCGAGACCCCGCCGATGAACAGGAAGAAGGGGAAAATCCAGTCGGTGAAGGTCCAGCCATGCCAGTGGGCGTGCGCCAGCTGGGAATACAGCTGGCTCCAGTCGCCCGGATTGTTGACCAGGGTCATGGCCGCGATGGTGAAGCCGCGGAAGGCATCCAGCGAGGCGAGGCGGGCTGGCGCCGTCATTGATCCGCCATCATTTATCAACCCGCTTGCCGAATTCCGGATCGATTTTCACCAGCGCCGCCATGATGAAGGCGGGAATCGTCATCAGGCACACGTAGATGAAGAAATGCTGGTAGCCCAGGACTTCCTGGATTTTTCCGCTGAACATGCCCGGCACCATCATGCCGAACGCCATCAGCCCGGTGCAAATGGCGTAATGGGCGGTCTTGTGTTCGCCGTCCGAGACCATGATCATGTATAGCATCATGGCGGTGAAACCGAAACCGTAGCCAAATTGCTCCAGCGCGATGCTCGATGCGATCAGCACGAAATTTTGCGGCAGGGCAGTGGCCAGGTAGACGAACACGACGTCGGGAAGGTGCACCGCGAACACCATCAGCCACAGACAGCGCTTCAGGCCCAGGCGCGAAATCAGGAAGCCGCCCAGCAGGCCCCCCAGGGTCAGCGCGATGATGCCGATGGTGCTGTACCCCAGCCCGATCTGCGCGGTCGTCATGCCGAGGCCACCCTTGGCGACCGGGTCCTTCATGAAGGGAATCGCCAGCTTGAGCAACTGCGATTCGCCCAGGCGGAAGGTCAGGATGAAGCCGAGGATCAGCCAAATGTCGCGCTTGCCGAAAAAAGAGGCAAAGGTGGCAAAGAATTCGGCCAGCTTGTTGTCGCCCCCAAGCACGGTCTTGTCCTCGGCCGGGCGCTCCAGCACCACGCTGTGATAGGCGAACAGGCCCACGAACAGCGCCGCCAGCACGGAGAACACGACCGTCCAGGCAAACACGGCGTCGCCGGTGCGGGTGGTCAGATGGCCGGCCAGCATGCCCATGGCGCCGCCGCCGGCAATCGTGGCCAGCCGGTAAAAGGTACTGCGCACGCCGACAAAGGCGGCTTGCTGGTATTGCTTCAGGCCCAGCATGTAAAAGCCGTCGGCGGCGATGTCGTGGGTGGCGGAAAAGAAGGCCATCACCCACAGCACGCCCAGGCTGATCTGGAACCAGCCCGGCAGGTGCATGGTGAAGCCGACCGCGCCCAGCCCGGCGCCGATGGCCAGCTGCATGTTGACGATCCACCAGCGCTTGGTGCGCACCAGGTCGACCAGGGGCGACCACAGCGGCTTGATGACCCAGGGCAGGTACAGCCAGCTGGTGTAGAAGGCGATATCGTCGTTGCTCACGCCGCGGTCCTTGTACATCAGGACCGACAGGGTCATCACCACCACGTAGGGAATGGCTTGACCGAAATACAGGGAGGGCACCCACAGCCACGGACTTTTCTGTTGCGCAGTTTGCATAATTCTTTCGTGATCATGCAGGCCGGGCGGCCGCCGCCGCCGTCGCGCAAGCCACGCAAAGGCAGTCAGGCGGCCAGTGCCTGGCGCACGCTGCCGCGCGCACTGTCAAGCAAGACCCTGGCCTGGGCGATACTGGTTTTTTTGATCAGGGCCACGATGGCGACCTTGACATGGAAATCGCATTGTTCCAGCACCGCGCGGGCGGCGGCCTCGTCGGCGCCGCTGGCAAACATCGTAAGGCGGACCGCGCGCAGCACCAGCTTGGCATTGGTTGGCTTCAAGTCTACCATCAGGTTGCCGTAGACCTTGTGTAAACGCACCATCAGGGCGCTCGAAAAGGTGTTCAGGGCGATTTTCTGGGAAGTGCCGGCCTTCAGGCGGGTGCTGCCGGAAATGACTTCCGGGCCGGTATCGAGGGTGATGCCGATCTGCGCTTCGCGCACCACCGGCGCGTCGGGATTGTTGGCGAAGCCGATCGTCAGGGCGCCGGCCGCGGCGGCGGCGCGCAGGGCGCCCAGCACATAGGGCGTGGCGCCGGAGGCGGCCAGCAGCAGCACCACGTCGTCGCGCCCCGGGTTGAGCGCGCGCAGGTCGGCTGCGCCCTGGGCGCTGTCATCCTCGGCGCCTTCGACGGCGACGAACATGGCGTCGATGCCGCCGGCCAGCAGCGCCAGCGCGCGCTCGTGCGGCCAGGAAAAGGTGGGATACAGTTCAACGCTGTCGAGCACGCCCAGGCGACCCGAGGTGCCGGCGCCCACATACATGAGGCGCCCGCCGGCATCGATACGCGGCAGGGCGGCCGTGACGGCGGCGGCGATCTGGCTTGACGCGGCCCGCACCGCGCGCACGGCATTGAACTGGTCATCGATGAGGGTATCGACCAGTTCGCCGGTGGGGTACTGGTCCAGGTCCGCATGCCGCCGGTCGGGAATTTCTGTGTTCAGCATGGCCGCTCCGCTACATCGATGCGGTTAGTGTGGTGAGTCAGAAATTCGCAGACAAGATCGCTCCATGCTGGCGAGGATCGCGTCGGCCGGTTTTGTCCAGATGAAGGGCTTGGGTTCGGCGTTATTCAGTGCCAGGCAAGAGCGAATGGCATCCTCCAACTGACGTGTGGAACGATGCGTTCCACGCCGAATCTGCTTCTCGGTCAAGGTGGCAAACCAGCGCTCGGCCTGCTTGAACCACGACACTGAAGCTGATGTGAAATGGACATGAAACCGGGGATGGCGAGCAAACCAGCTCCGCATTGCAGGCGTTTTATGCGTGCCGTCATTGTCCATCACGAGATGGATCTCCAGTTCAGTCGGGACGGACGCCTCGATAGCACGCAAGAACGTTAAAAATTCGCTGCTGCAATGCCGACGATATAACTCGCCGGTCACCTTGCCGGTAGCGATGTCAAGCGCAGCAAAAAGCGTGGCCGTTCCATGCCGCTCGTCATCGTGGGTACGCCGTTCGGCGACTCCTGGTGCCAAAGGAAGAATCGGCTGAGTCCTGTCGAGTGCCTGAATCTGGCTTTCCTCGTCAACGCACAGCACCATGGCCTTGACTGGCGGATCAATATACAGCCCCACAATGTCGCGGGTCTTTTCAACAAACAAGGGGTCGGTGGAGAGCTTGAACGTTTCCTGGCGGTGCGGTTGCAAACCAAAAGCGCGCCAGATTCTGCTGACTGCGCTCTGTGATAGCCTTGCCTCCTTCGCCATCGTCCGGGTGCTCCAATGGCTTGCGTTCATCGGCTGCGTTTCCAGCGTCTTGGCGATCACGGCATCAACTCGCGCATCGTCGATTGTGCGTGGCGCACCAGGGCGCGGCGCATCAAGCAAACCATCGAGCCGCCGTTGCAAGAACCGGCCGCGCCACTTGCACACCGTCTGTTTCGCCACTTTTAACTCCGCAGCGACTGCCTTGTTCTCAGCGCCACTTGAACACGCCAGCACGATCCGCGAACGCAATGCCAGTGCTTGTGCCGTCTTACGGCGCCTGGCCCAGACCGACAACTGATCGCGTTCCGTGTCCTTCAACACCAACTCCGCCTTGGGACGTCCTGCTCCCATCACAGCCTCCATGTTGCGCATTGAATGCATACAACATAGTCCATGTAGAAAATTAGTCAATGAATTTTTAACTCAGGACACTCGCCACTGATCGCATGCGGGCCGCGAACATGTGGCCCACGACGGCAGCGCGCCCAGCTTATTCGCGCAGAACAGAACTCCTGGGCAGAGCATTGGGGGTTGTGAGTTCGACCCCGGGAGCATCGCCTGCCGGGAGCGGCGCTTAAGGCGCAGCCAGCACAGGCAAGCTGGCCAAGGCCTTGCAGGCGGCGATATTGAATTTCTTTTGATCCGAGGCATCGCTGAGCGGCAAGCTCGATACCACGACCTTGACATCATCCGCGCCGGAAATGCCATACAGCCGCAGTTGCGTGCCCTGAACTTCATACGTCAACACGGCATCGAACCCACGCTTGAGGGTCTCGCTGCGAAAGCCGGTCAGGATCTTGCCAAGTTTCTTGTGTTTCGCTTTGTCCCTGACTGCGGCAAGTGCCAGTTCGCTGGTCAATTGCCGCGGCAAATCCGTGCTGCTCAGGCTTGCCAGGCTCAAGGCATAGTCGCCGCAGCTGATCATGTGCGCCGCATTGTCTGCCAACAGTTGCTTCACCGAGTCGGCGTAGGGCAGTGCCGTCTTGCCCGCGATGGCGGCAATGTGCAAGCCATCGGTCGAGCCGGCCTGGGCTGCAGCACTGCATCCCAGCGTGAGCAACAAGATCGTATGTTTAAGTGTCAGCATCATTGCGTTTTTTCGTTGGCGCCGTCTTTGACCACGGCAATCTGCAGGAAATTCTTGTTGACGTCATCGCTATCCACCGTTTCCGGTTCGCCTTGTGTTTTGGCATATTCTTCGTACGTGACGGGAATATAGAAAGCATGGAATTTCTGATCGAGTTGCACGCCTTTCAGCTTGAAACTGCCCGACACGCCCGTTACCCGATATTTGGACACCTTCAGGCAATCGCCCTGATTGCCGCCCAGGCCGGCAACTCTGCCATCGCTCGTGACGCCATACACGAACGTGACGTGTCCGGTGCCATGCGCCTTGCCCGTGCTGCGGACATAGTTGCGCATGACCATTATCGCACCATACACCGGCTTGCCGATTTTCTTGAACTTCTTGGAACTTGTAGGAAACTGCGACGAGGCACTCTTTTCGTACGGCGCCCCGGCCGTCTTGAGACAGTAATTGGCAAACGCGGCGCACCAAGGGGTATTCACCATCTCCCCGCCCATGCCCATCCGCTTGTGGAAATTGCCGGTCTTGGTAATGACGTCTTCTTCTTTTCCAGCCCATTTCCTGGCTTCTTCGATGGCGACCACCATCCAGGGCGCCGCTTTCTGGTCCACTGGCACGATGGCCAGCGGTTCGCCCTTGCCTTCCTTGCTGCGCGTGAGGGGCGCGCCTGCCGCCGGTGCGCTCGGGGCGGCTGCTTTGCCGCCTTGCGCTGCCGGCCTGGCGGCCGCCTTGGGCGCCGGCCGGGCCGCGCCACTCTGGTGCGTACTCGATGGCGGCCCGTAAATGCCGATGATCTGGCCGACGTAAATCTTGCTGGGGTCTTTGATGGCCTTGTTGTCCTTCATGATCGCGGCCACGCTGGTCTTGAAGCGCTCGGCCAGGATCGCCAGGGTTTCCTTGCGCGCCACCAGATGGTTGAATGGCTTGCGCGCCGGCGTGGTCACGCTCGCCGGTGGTTTCTTGGGCGCGGTCGGGGCTTCGTAACTGACCAGGTCGTGCAGCAGGACGTAGGCATTGGACACGCCATCCATGACGAATTCAAACTGTTTCTTCCATTCGCCCGCCACGTCGGCAAAATGGATTTCGGCTTTCTTGCCCGGCTCGGTGTGGGCAATCTTGGGCAGTTGGCCGTGCTGGTCGGTCTTTTTCTCGTAAGTCTTGTCGCCGATCTTGATTTGCACCGGTACGTCGGGCTTGGGCTTGGCGCCATCGGAGACGGTGACCGAGGTGGTGCCGATTTCTTTTTCCTTGCGCGTATGCTTCATGCCATGGAAACCTTCTTTCGCTTCCATGGCGTCGAGCACTTCCTCCAGCTTGGCGTCGGAAATGTCGGCAAGCTTGGTCGTAATCGGCAGGCCGGTATGCTTGCCGATGGCGTTGGCGTAGGCGAGCGGATCGTTATTGTCCGAAGCCGGTGCGTAGCCCATCATCATCTTGCCGGGGTGCTGGGGGTCGGGGATTCCGGTCAGCATGGTGTAGATGGTGCGCTGGTTATATTTGCGGCGAAGCAGCTTCTGTTTTTGCAGGCGACCTTCGGCATAGCTCTTGAAAATGAGGAAGCTGCCATTGCTCTTGGTTTTGCCAATGCCGATGGCGCCCATGATCAGCTTGGTGCCGGCGGGGCGCAGATTGCCGGGATTGTTGAAACGCCATGCGATGGTGCCGCCGGTGCGCAGCAGGTGCGTGCCGTCGTCCCCGGCGTAATCGACGGTCAGGATACTGGCATCGTACTTGGCACTGATGAATTCGCGGGTCATGACGCCTCCTATTTCTTCGACTTGGAGGAAACTTCTTTTTTCAGCACTTGCTCGACCGTCAATTTGGCGGTGGCCGGGTAGCTCGTGGCGGACGTCTTCTTGAAGGAGTAGGCCGGGCCGTCGGGATTGTCGTCGCCAGCCTCGGCCAGCTGGTACCAGCGCACCGCGATCGGCGCACGCGCGCCTGGCCGGGTTTCCGCGATCACCAGCTGGACGCCATCGGCACGCGCCAGCACGGCCGCATCGGCCACGGTTTGTTCGCCCTGTGAAATGCTGAACCATGTCAAGGCTTGCTCGGTCTGGCTGTCGAGCACGGGGACGTGCAGCCATTCGGCGCCGGCCTTGCTTTCAAAGTAGAACGTCAGGCTGCGCTTGTAGGAGGTGGTGTCCTGGTAGGTGCCATTGATGAGAATGAGTTTGCCGTCAAGGGCCTTCCACTGATGCATGCCTTGCTGTTGCGAACCGACGCTCGTGGCGGCGGGCGCCGCGCAGGCGCCATCAAGCGAGGCCAGGGCCAGGCAGCCGGCCAGTACCAAGTGGTTGAAAATGCTGTTGATCACGATTTATTCCTCGCCTTCGGGATTGGTAATGAGCTTGCCAAGCAGCTTGCTGTTCAGGTGGTACGACGCGTCGACCCCGGTCAACAGCGACGCGTAGGGGCCGAAGTCTTCGCTATCCTCGGCGACGCGCTCTTCATCTTCGTCGTGGTAATACTCATCCTCCGTCCGGTCGATCTCCGGCATGGGTTCGCCCGGATCGAGTTCGATGCTGCGCCAGCTATCGTCACCCAGATGCAGGATGAGCTGGTCGTTATCGGCAAACTCGAAGCGCGGCAGGCGGCCATCGGCGGCCAGCATGCCGGCGGCGAGCGCTTTGCCCATCTTGTCCAGGATTTGATAGGGCTTGCCGACCAGGCCCATTGCCTTGACCACGTCGTCGGCACCAGGGAAGGCAAAGCGCAGGCTGTGCGGCCCGAGCTCGGCAGCCGGCATGGCCGCGAACGAGGCGTCCAGACCCTGCGGGCCGGTCGCGGCATGGCTGGCCGCATGCACTTCCCACTTGGCGTCGGTGCCATGCTCGATCCCCTTGGCGCTGATGCGGATGAAACTGCCACCGGCGTGCAGCAGGATTTCCTGGTTGGCGCCAATCTCGATGCTTTGTTTGGTGCTGATCAGCTTGAGCACTTGCTCGGCAATGATTTCGACGTTGTCGCTCTGGGCCTGGATTTCGACCTTGCCCTTGGCGGCGAACAGCTTCATGCCCGCCTTGTAGACGAACACGCTGAGTTTGTCGGTCAGGCTGGCAAACAGGCTCTTGCCAGTCGTGATCGACAAATGCTCCCCCGTATTGAGTACGGTGTGGCGGTCGCTCTGGATATGCGTGCTGCGCGCGGTACTGCTGGCAATGCCGGCCGGGCTGGAGAGCACGAGTTGCGGCTCGCTCAGTTCGCCCTGGGCCTGGCCGCCGCCGCAGATGCCGTCGTTCTGGGCCTTCAAGGCGGCGCCAGCGGCGCCCTGATCGACATCGACGCGCTGCGCCAGGTGCAACTGGGCCAGATCGCTCAATTGCTCGTGGCGCTCGCGCGCGGCGGACAGGCGGCCGACCGTCTCGCCCATGTCCTTGGCGTGGCCGGCGGCATTGTTGCGCGGCTCGGTGGTGAGCAGCATGCCCATGCCGGCACGTGCCACGCCCCAAGCGTTGGTGGCCAGTTCCCACCCTTCGCCGCGCTCATCCTTGCGCCCGCTATTGTCTTCTATCCGGGTAATGTGGCCGAGCGAGAGCTGGCTGTGCTGGTGATCGCTCTTGAGCTGGGCCTGAATTTTGTTGTAGGTGTCATCCAGGATCAGGTGGTTGCTGCGCCCGCCTGCGGCATTGCCGGTGTGCGGCCCCAGCTCGCGGCTACGCAGGCCGGTGAGGGCGTGCTGGGTCGGCTGCTGCCATGGCGGCATATGGCGCTCGTTAAACACGCTGCCGGTGACGATCGGGCGGTCGGGCGAGCCGCCCAGCCACTGCACGATCACTTCGCTGCCCACGCGTGGCACGGCCGCAGCGCCCAGTTCGCTGCCAGCCCAGGAACTGGCCACGCGCAGCCAGGCCGAGCTGCGCTCATCGTTGGCACCCTCGCGGTCCCAGTGGAACTGGACGCGGATGCGGCCGTACTGGTCGGTGTGGATGCTGTCCGGACCGTGCGGCCCTACCACGGTCGCCGTTTGGGGCGCCAGGATTTGCGTGTTGTTACTATTAAAGCCGCGCCCCGGACGCCACGGTATCTGCCTGCGGATGCAGCGCATGGTATTGCTGTATTGAGCCGGCTGGGTATTCTGCAAATAATTGTTACGCGCCGTGTGGCGCACTTCGAGCACCAGGAATTGATGCTTGCCGGGGTTGTCGAGGTGGCCGGCGACACTTTCCTGGAAATGGTCGCGCAGGTAAAACCAGCGGCCCGGCTGGAGGTAGCGGTTGTTGCCGCTGCCTTCGAAGTACTTGGCATCGGCTTCCGCTTCTTCCATGCGCAACTGCGCCATGCGATCGGCTTCCTGGCGGCCGTTGAACCCATAGGCCCCGGTATATTCGTAGGACTCCACATGCAGCACGTTGCCCTGCTGGTTCACGGTGGGCATGCTGGCCTGGAGCGGCACAGGATGCTTGAAATTAAAGCCGGACAAGGCGACGCTGGACGGGGCGATGCTGCGCAGCGGCGACCATTGGCCGATCCCGTCTTCTTCGGTGGCGCCGCCATGACGCTGAAAGCGCACCAGGCCAGTGCCGTCGATGGCATCGGCCTGGCGCGAATCGTCCGACAGCACCAGCTGGTGGCCACTGGCGCTGTGTTCGTACCAGTAGTGCCAGCCGGCCGCTTCCCAGCGCCGGTGCAGGTAGTTATGGTCGGTCTCGTCGAACTGGCAGGCATCGGTCATCGGTGGATCTTCACCATGGATGCGGCAATCCCAGTCTGGCAGGGTGGCGTAATCGTCGAAAATGCCATGGGTCTGGTCGTGCAGCGATTTGCCGTGGAACAGGTAGTTGTCCTTGCGCAGGCTGAGATACTTTACCCACGGCCCCAGCAGTGCCTCATAAAAGGCGAAACCGCCATCGGTGGTGACCAGGCGGAAGCTGAACACATAGCCACTGAAATAGCGCAGGCTGCCATCGCCGCGTACCAGCTCGACCGTCATGAGCTTGCCCTGCAAATCCTTCAAGGCAAGCGTTGCGCTGTTCGAGAGCAGTTCAACCCGGTACTCAAAGTCGCGCGAGATGGATTCGACCGCATCGAGCTGGTTGACCAGCAACAGTGCGCCAATCCCATCATCCTGGGGAAATGACACGCGCAGGATGCGCCGGTGCTGGGCACTGGCGCCTATGAGCTCCTCGATCGACTGGATCACTTTTTTCATCCGATTTTTCCCTGTCAAGTACCTGGTACGACGCGTTTCATTTGATAAAGACGTGCAAAAGTGGCGCAAATCCTACCACACATGCAAAATTATTTAATTGACACCAATGCGCGCCAGGAAATCGGTCTTGACGGCGGTGCTTTTGATGCGGGTATCGGCACCGATGTAGACGTCGACGCGGCTGAACGGCGGTTTGATCTCCACTTCGTCACGGCTGGCCAGCGGCAGGCTCACATTGATGAAATACGCGGCGTGAGGGCGACGGGCGGTGCGAAATTGCCGGCTGGTGCCGGGCTGAATGACGTCCTTGGTAATGTCGTTGTCTTCATTAAAGAAAAAGCCCACCGGCTCGCCGCCGCCTGCAGCGTAGTGCAACACCACCAGGGGAGCGCTGTGCGCAAAGACGGCAAGCGCCAGCCCGAGCATGCCCAGCACCCCAACGCCAGCGAACAGCTTGCCTCGCATCGACGCCTTCTTCATGCCGGACATTCATGCACGCGCTTGGCGACATTGATGCCTTTGCCCCAGGGCATTGGCACCCCGGCGATGGCCTTGAGCAGCACGGCCACGGTCAGCGCCGCCGGCTTGGTCTGCTGGTACAGGGTGACCCCCAGCTTGATGGAAATATGGTCGGGAATATCGTCGAAGGTATTGGCCCAGGCGCCGTTTTCCGGATGGTTCTGGACGGTCGGGCGGCGCAGGGACGACACGTCGCGCATGATGTCGCTGCCGGCCTGGGCCAGTCCGGCGCCACCGAGCAGTTCGTCGGGGCTGAAGCCGCAGGCGGCGCCCACGTAGCCGTAGTGAATGTTTGACCAGATATCGTAAAAATAGTCTTCATTGCCATAGCGCTGCCAGCCGGCGCGGAAGATCTTCTGCTTGCGCAGGCGCGCACTTAAGATGGGCTTGTGGTCCCACGGGCGGTTTGGCCCCACCCGTTCGGCCCAGATAGTGTAGGCGGCCAGTTTCTGGCCGGCGCTGATGCTGCCATAGTCAGGTGGACCGCCAATCTTGGCGTACCACGGCATGGCATTCCAGGCCTTCATTTCCTTGGCGATGTCGTAAGCGTTCGCCGCCATCATTTTCTTGCCTTCTTCGCTGAACGGATTGCGCTGCATTTCCGTGATCATATACGCGGCAATCGGCACCACATCGTTGCCGTGGTCGCACACGTGCAGTTTTTTGGCCTTGGCATCGGCCAGCGGGGTGGTGTTGGTGGCCCCCACCAGCCGCATGGGCTTGCCTTGTTTGTCGAGCACGGCGCTCATACGTTGTCTTCCAGATAGATACGGACGTGTTCAGCTTCCAGGGTCTGCTTGAGCAGATGGGTGTGTCCACCGGCGTCCGTGGTGCCGTGTTCGATGCTGCCGTCGTCGCGCTCGATGGCGTAGGCGGCATGGGCCAGCGGCTTGCCGTCGCTCACACCCAGCAGTACGTAACGGTCGTCGTACTGGCCGGGCAACCAAGGTGCGTCGGCCACGGCTTCGGGCGCGCCGTCGCCCGTCGCCAGCGCATCGGCAGCCGGCTGGAAGTAAGCCGTCACGAGCGGCGCGCCCGACGGATCGGCAATGCCGTGTATGCCATTGAGGGTGGACGCAAGCGGGCAGCCGCCGCTGGTTTTGTCACCATGCAAAGCCTGTGGCAAGCCGTCAGGCAAGGTGAAGTGATGCTCGCCGGCCGTCACCACGCAGTTGTAAGGGCAAGCCATCGGGCTGCCGTGGTGGGCGAGGGCCTTGCCGTGGCTGGTGTAGGTGGGGTGGCCCAGCTTGACGCTAGCGCCGCAGGCGGCGCTATCGCCTTCACGTATCCAGCCAATGATGTTCATGGTCGTCGCACCGTTAGTGTTTTATTTGCACAAAAATAGTAACTGTTCAGTCACTATGACAGCTAGGTAAAAAGCCACCGTTTTTGCTAAAAAATTGGGCCAATCTCGGCGTCTATGCATCTTTTTTTAAGAAAAACTCGATGGCTTTCGATAGCTCTTCATAGGGGCTGAACAATTATCAAAAATACACATTAGTATTTTAGCAGCAAAAATGCACGCATGCTCGTTAACCGTTCAACGTTGATGAAATGACAGGTAATATCCTTAGAAAATCTAGTGTGGTGAGTTAGAAATTCGCAGAAAAAATCGCTCTATGCTGGCGAGGATCAGTCGGCCGATTTTGTCCAGACGAAGGGCTTGGGTTCGGCGTTATTCAGTGCCAGGCAAGAGCGAATAGCATCCTTCAACTGACGGGGACCTCGAACAACCTGCTGCGCGGCGCAAGTTTCGCCCTGCGATGCTCACCGTACCTTCGTACGGATGCGCTTCTCTGACGAAACTTGCACCGCTCGCGACGGTGTTTCGAGGCCCCCTGACGTGTGGAACGATGCGTTCCGCGCCGAATCTGCTTTTCGGTCAAGGTGGCAAACCAGCCCTCGACCTGGTTGAACCACGACGCCGAAGTTGGTGTGAAATGGGCATGGAACCGAGGATGGCCTGAATGCCAAACGGGCGGCGTTCAGGATGAAAGGGACAAGAACGCGACGGCATCAGGCGACGCGGCGCATCTCCGCCACGAAGTCGTAATGGTCGCTGCGGCAATACGAATGGGTCAGCTCGACCGCCTGGCCCGATTCCAGGTAGCCGACCCGCGTGATGTACAGCACCGCCTGGCCTTCGGGCACGCCGAGCTGGCCGGCCAGCACGGCGCCGGCATTCATGGCGCGGATATGTTGCAGTGCACGCACGGGGGTGTGGCCGGTGGTGGCCAGGTGCTCGTACAGGGAGTTGCCGACCGCGTCAGGGCGGGGCAGCACGCTGGCGGGAATCACGCTCACTTCGTAGGCCATGACCACATCGTCGGCCAGGCGCAGGCGTTCGAGGCGGGCCACGCGGGCATTCGGCGACAAGCCCAGGCTCAGCTGCTCGTCGGCGCTGGCGGCGATCACCGAGCGGCTGAGCCATTGCGAACCGGGACGGTAGCCGCGCTGCTGCAACTGCTCGGAAAAGCTGGACAGGTTGGACAGGGGCTGTTCGATGCGCGGCGCCACGTAGTTGCCCGAGCCGCGCCGGCGCACCACCAGGCCCTGCTCGACCAGCTGGTCGATGGCCTTGCGCGCGGTCACGCGCGAGACGTCGAGCTGCTCGGAGAGCAAGCGTTCGGACGGCAGCGCCTGGTCGACCTGATAGCGCCCGTCGCGCACATCCTGGATCAGTTTGCGCGCCACTTGCATGTACAGCGGGGAATTGTCGTTCAAATCGACCTTGAAATCGGTGTGGGTAGTGCTCATTACGGTTCCGCTCATGGTCATCCTGTGCTGCCGCCCTGCTGGCGTGCGCATCAGTGTAATTGTCATGCCGCCGCCGGTCAGCAGGCGCCGGTATGACATTATCCACGGCGCGCATACCGGCACGTGATAGCGGCTCGCCATGCATTCTAGCCTGATTGGCTGCCCGGCTCGCGCGCCATTCTGGAAATTTTATGCCATGCTGGCAAAGGCGCCAGACTTATTAGCGCATAGACAAGACCCATGAATAGCGCGTATGGGCCCCGGCGCGGGATTGAGTGGCGGGCGCGGCGCGCTGTGCGTAAGCTGCTGCCATGGGCGTAGCGAGATAGGTGAAGCGGCATGCGGGAAGTGATCGTGATCGGCGGCGGGGTGGTGGGACTGGCATCGGCCTGGTGGCTGCTGGAGGCCGGCTTCGGCGTGACCTTGCTCGAACGCGAGGAGACGCTGGGCGCCGGCGCCAGTTTCCGCAATGGCGGCCAGCTCAGCTACCGCTACGTGGCCCCGTTCGCCGATGCCGGGGTGCCGCTCAAGGCGCTGCGCTGGCTGTTGCAAAAAGACGGGCCGCTGCGCTTCCGGCCCGAGGCCGACCGCCGCCAGTGGCGCTGGCTGGCACAGTTCGTCGCGCACTGCGATGCCGGCATCCATCGCCGCACCACGGCGCGCCTGCTCCAGCTTGGCGAACTGAGCCGCAGCGCGATGGGGCAGCTGGACGGCATCCTTCCTAAAGATGAGTTCGGCTGGCGCGAGGCGGGCAAGCTGGTGGTGTACCGCTCTCCCAAGGCCTTCGAGGTGGCGGCGCGGCTTGCAGCGGGCGCCGAGGTGCTGTCGGCGGCCGCCTGCGTGGCGGCCGAACCGGCGCTGGCGGCGGCGCAAGCGGTGCTGGCCGGCGGCGTGTTCAACCGGGGCGAGGCGGTGGCCGACTGCCATGCGTTTTGTCGCGGGCTGGGGCAGCGCCTGCGCGCCCATCCGCGCTTTCGCGGCATCGTGCGCGGCGAGGCGCGCGGGTTTCTGCTTGAAAAGGGCAGGGTGGCGTGGCTCGATACCAGTGCCGGCATGCTGGCGGCGGACGATTATGTGCTGGCGGCGGGCATCCGCAGCCGCACCCTGGCGGCCACGGCGGGCATCTACCTGCCGCTGTATCCGCTCAAGGGCTACAGCCTGAGCGCGCCGGTGCGGCCGAGGGACTGCCCGCCGCAGATCAGCGTGACCGACTTCGAGCGCAAGGTGCTGTATGCGCGCATCGGCGGCCAGCTGCGCGTGGCGGCCATGGTCGATATGGTGGGGGAGGATGCATCGCTCGACGCGGGCCGGATCGCCGGGCTGCTGCGCCAGGCGCGCGCGGTGATGCCGCGGGCGGGCGATTACGAGGCGATGACGGCGTGGGCCGGCTTGCGGCCAGCCACGCCCAGCAGCGCGCCGATCATCGGGGCTACGCCCTTGCCTAACCTGTGGCTCAACGTGGGGCACGGACCGCTGGGGTTTACGTTTGCGTGCGGCTCGGCCAGCATCCTGGCCGCTGTAATGCGCGGCGAGGCGCCGCCGATCAGTTTGGAGGGGCTCGCTCTGCGTGGCTGACGAACAATTGCGCAGGGTTGACGGCGACGGGCTGCGGGTCGGCCGCCACGGTTCTGTTCGAACGCGGCCCCTATGTCAGGATTTCGATGCCGATAAGGCGTCCGGCAGCGTCGAAGTCCATGTAAATATCCGCGCCTTCATAGGCGATGAGGTCGGACAGACGCAGCATTTTTTTGACACAGCCAGACCTGCCCTCCGCCGGGTGATCGGGAAGACTCAGGTACGCAATCTGGCCGTCAACTTCAGGATCGTAGTCCGGATCCTCTTCAAGATCCGCTTCAGAAATCTTTAATTCAATTTTTCCGAGGTGCTCAGGGTTTGCATGAGGGCTTATTGCGCCTGGCGGCATTTCTGGCATCGGCACCGCGCGACGCCAACAGGTGGACGTTATTGCCGCCACACAAGGTGAGTTCATACCTGTTGCCGAGGCAACTGTGTAAAACGCTTCGAGCTTGTTCAAAAGCACGCCATGTTCACGATTCGTGAACATGGAAAAAATATGAACAAAGCTTGACAGCATGTTCAAAGACGCTCAATGTTCATGTAACGTGAACATGGAAGAAAAATGAACGCTTCAGCTCCACTCCTGAACAGCAGGCAGCGAAACGCCGAGCTCGTACTCGAGATCGCTATCGATGCCTTGGCCACCACGACCGGCATTACCGGGCAAGTGCGCGCATTCCAGCCAAGGAATGAACACGGAAGCGGTGCGGATGCGGAGCTTGAGCTGTCCGTCGACGGCAGGTCGTATCGCTATCTCGTCGAGATCAAACACATCGACCGCATGGCGATGCTGCATCAGGTCAAGCAGCGATTCGCCGAAGCGCCCTGCCCATGCCTGCTGGTGGCGCCAAGAATGTCAGCCGAACTGGCCGGCAAATGCCGTGACATCGGCGTGCAATTCATCGATGCCGATGGCAATGCATACCTGCAAGCGCCAGGCATGCTGGTATTCGTCAAGGGACAACGCCCCAGCAAGGACGGCGCACTCAACGCGGCTCTAAGCGACGGCGTCCGTGCCGTCGGTCCCAGCGCTTTACGACTGGCCTTCGTGCTGCTTTGCGCACCTGAACTGCTGAACGCACCGTATCGCGTTCTCAGCCAGGCTGCCGGCGTCTCGCTTGGCGCCATCGGTGCGATCATCCAGGACCTCGCAAGGCGGGGATACATCAACCATGCCAAGAGCGGCCGCCGCTTCCTGGAAAAGAACAGGCTGATGAACGAATGGGTGACGATGTACCCGATCGTGCTACGCCCGAAACTCGCTGCGCGGCGCTTCCGGGCATTGGAGCGCGACTGGTGGAAAAGCGTCGATATCGGCCAATTCGACGCGGCGTGGGGCGGCGAAGTAGCGGCCGACCAATTGACTGGTTACCTCAAGCCCGAAAAAATCACCATCTACATGCACAGCGCCAGCATGCGGCAAAACCTGGGCAAGCTGGTCATTCAAAACAAGTTGCGGGCCGATCCGGATGGAGACATCGAAATACTGGAAAAGTTCTGGGAGCTGCCGCAGATCGACAAAGCAACGCCAGCCAGCGTACCGCCGCTGCTCGCCTACGCCGATCTGGTCGCCAGCATGGAGCCGCGCAATCTCGAAGTTGCCACGATGATCTACCAAGATCTGAAAAATGCGAACTGAACTCCAACTCAAGACTCCCATCGATGACGCCACCTTTGCCGTGATTCGCGAAATCGGGCACGCCGCCGCCGCACTGGGCCACAACGCCTTGCTGGTAGGCGCCACGGCGCGGATCATCCTTGTCGAACACGTGTTCGGCCTGCCTGCGGGCAGAGCGACAAGGGACGTCGATTTTGCCTTCGCAATCGACACTTGGGACCAATTCGACGCGCTGCGGCAGCGCTTGATTGGCCAGCACCAGTTTCAAGCGGATGCGCATACCCTTCACAAACTTTACTACCGGCCGACGGCAGCGCCACATGCAATCCCCGTCGACCTCGTACCATTCGGCACCCTGGGTGGCGAGCGCGAGGAAATTCGCTGGCCGCCAGACATGGCGATCGTGATGAATGTGGCTGGGTTTGCTGACGCGCTCGCATCGGCGGTCAGCGTGGAGATTGGTGCGGGCGTCAGCGTGGCGATCGCATCCCTCCCCGCCATCGCCGTACTGAAACTGTTCGCGTGGCGCGACAGAAGGCGGGGCACCCACAAGGACGCTACCGATCTGACGGCGTTGATGCTTCTCTATCACGACATCGACCAGGAGCGCGTCTACACCGTTCCTGAGGAGGTACTTGAGGACGTTGACTTCGACATTGAGCTGGGCGGCGTATGGCTGCTGGGGAACGATGCACGCAAGTTAAGCCTTGCGCCGACGACGGAAAAACTGACTGCGATGCTGGCCGACACGGCTCAAACCGATGCCCTGATCAGCGACATGGCCCGCGCACTGCTCACCAAGGCCGACCCGGATGGCCACGCAGCCAGGCTGCTGGGACAGTTCAAGGCAGGCTTCGGCGTACAGTAGCAAATACAGGCCGCTCCAAACCACCCCTGCGCCGCATCCGCGCTCTGTCCGCACGCACATACGCACGCCGCGCCGTCAATGCCGGCAATATGGCGGATAATTGCAAGATTCCGTTTTTGCAAACAACCATGCCCTCTCCCTCCATCTGCCCCTGCGGCGGCGCCTCCTTCGCCACTTGCTGCGCCCCATTCCTGGCGGGCGAGGCGGTGCCGCCGAGCGCCGAAACCCTGATGCGCTCGCGCTACACCGCCTACACCCTGGGCAAGGAAGCCTACCTGCGCGCCACCTGGCACCCGAGCACGGTCCCGGCCGAGCCCATCGTCGGCGAAAACGAACAAACCCGCTGGCTGGGACTGGAGATTAAATCTGCTTTACGTTTACGTAAACGTCAAGCAAACCTGCTAGAATCGCCGGACGCCGATACCGTAGAATTCGTCGCCCGCTACAAGATTGGCGGGCGCGCGCAGCGCCTGCACGAAGTGAGCCGTTTCGTCCGCGAGACCCACGACGGGGTGGCGCGCTGGTACTACCTGGACGGCAGTTTCCCGGACTAAAAAAGGATCGCAATGCCCCATATCGACAGCAAACTCAATCCGCGCAGCGACGACTTCAAGGCCAACGCCGCGGCCATGCAACGCATCGTCGACGACCTGCGCGCCAAGGTCACCGCGGCCGCCGCCGGCGGAGGCGAGGCCGCCAGCGCCAAGCATGTCGCGCGCGGCAAGCTGCTGCCGCGCGACCGCGTGCAGATGCTGCTCGATCCCGGCACGCCCTTCCTCGAATTTTCCCAGCTGGCCGCGTACGAGATGTACGACGGTGCCGCGCCGGCCGCCGGCATCATCACCGGCATCGGCCGCGTGTCCGGCCAGGAGTGCGTGATCGTCTGTAACGATGCCACCGTCAAGGGCGGCACCTATTACCCGATGACGGTCAAGAAGCACTTGCGCGCGCAGGAAATCGCCGACCAGAACCACCTGCCTTGCATCTACCTGGTCGACTCGGGCGGCGCCAACCTGCCGAACCAGGACGACGTCTTCCCCGACCGCGACCATTTCGGCCGCATCTTCTTCAACCAGGCCAATTTATCAAGCAAGGGCATCCCGCAGATCGCCGTCGTCATGGGTTCGTGCACCGCCGGCGGCGCCTACGTGCCGGCCATGAGCGACGAATCGATCATCGTCAAGGAACAGGGCACCATTTTCCTGGGCGGCCCGCCGCTGGTGAAAGCGGCCACCGGCGAAGTGGTCACGGCCGAAGACCTGGGCGGCGGCGACGTGCACACGCGCCTGTCCGGCGTGGTCGACCACCTGGCGCAGAACGACCTGCACGCCCTCTCCCTGGCACGCACCATCGTGTCGAACCTGAACCGCGTGAAACCGGCCCAGATGGCGCTGCGCGAGTCCGTCGAACCCAAATACGCGCCGGAAGAACTGTACGGCGTCATTCCCGTCGATACGCGCAAACCTTTCGATGTGCGCGAAGTCATCGCCCGCATCGTCGACGGCAGCGACTTCGACGAATTCAAGGCGCGCTACGGCACCACGCTCATTTGCGGCTTCGCCCATATCTACGGCGTCAAGGTCGGCATCATCGCCAACAATGGCATTTTGTTTTCCGAGTCGGCCTTGAAAGGCACGCACTTCATCGAACTGTGCTGCCAGCGCAAGATCCCGCTGGTGTTCCTGCAAAATATCACCGGCTTCATGGTCGGGCGCAAATACGAAAACGAAGGCATCGCCCGCAACGGCGCCAAGATGGTCACGGCGGTCGCCACGGCGGCGGTGCCGAAGTTCACGGTCATCATCGGCGGCAGCTTCGGGGCCGGCAATTACGGCATGTGCGGCCGTGCGTTCTCGCCGCGCTTCCTGTGGATGTGGCCTAACGCGCGCATCTCGGTGATGGGCGGCGACCAGGCCGCGTCGGTGCTGGCCACGGTCAAGCGCGACGGCATCGAAGGCAAGGGCGGCCAGTGGTCGGCGGACGAAGAAGCCGCCTTCAAGCAGCCCATCAAGGAACAGTACGAACACCAGGGCCACCCTTACTACGCCACCGCGCGCCTGTGGGACGATGGCGTGATCGATCCGGCCGACACCCGCATGGTGCTCGGCCTGGGCCTGTCGGCCGCCCTCAACGCGGAGATTGCCGACACGAAGTTCGGCGTCTTCCGCATGTAAAGCAATAGGTAAAGGAATCGCATGGAATATCAGACACTCGCCGTTTCAATCGCCGACCGCGTCGCCACCGTCACCCTGAACCGTCCGGACGTGCGCAACGCGTTCAACGAAATCACCATCGCCGAACTGTCGCTGGCCTTCGATGAACTGGGACGCGGCGACGATATCCGCGCCATCGTGCTCGATGCGAACGGCCCGGCCTTCTGCGCCGGCGCGGACCTGAACTGGATGAAAAAAATGGCCGGCTACTCGCACGCCGAAAACAGCGAGGATGCCGCCAAGCTGGCCGAGATGCTGCGCGCGATCTACCTGTGTCCGAAACCGGTGGTCGCCAAGATCCAGGGCGACTGCTATGCCGGTGGCATGGGCCTGGTCGCCGCCTGCGACATCGCGGTCTCCGTCAACAGCGCCAGCTTCTGCCTGTCCGAAGTCAAGCTGGGCCTGATCCCGGCGACCATTTCGCCGTACGTGATCCGCGCCATGGGCGAAAACGCGGCGCGCCGCTACTTCCTCACGGCCGAAAAATTCAGCGCCCAGGAAGCGCACCGCATCGGCTTCGTGCACGACATCGTGCCGGCCGACGCGCTCGACGCGCATGTGGCGGCGATCGTCAACGCGCTGGTCACCAGCAGCCCGAGCGCCGTGCGCGAAGCCAAGGTGCTGGTGCGCGAGATCACCGGCAAGGCGGTCGACGCGGCGATGGTGGTCGACACCGCCGAGCGCATCGCCAAGGTACGCGCGTCCGATGAAGGTCGCGAAGGCGTCGCGTCCTTCCTCGAAAAACGCAAGCCTTCGTGGCTGGTGTGACGTGATGGCGGACATGCCCCAGGATTGGGTAGCGCGCAGCCTGCGCAGCGTGTGGCACCCGTGCACGCAGATGCAGCACCATGCGCATGGTGAAAACAGTGTTCCCCTGATCCCCGTCAGCCACGGGCGCGGCGCGTGGTTGTACGACCATGAAGGCAAGCGCTATCTGGATGCCATCAGTTCGTGGTGGGTCAACCTGTTCGGCCACGCCAACCCGGTCATCAACGCGGCGCTGAAAGACCAGCTGGACCGGCTGGAGCACGCCATGCTGGCCGGCTTCACGCACGAACCGGTGGTGCGCCTGTCGGAGCAGTTGTCCGAGATGACCGGCAAGGTGCTCGGCCACGCGTTCTACGCGTCGGACGGGGCATCGGCGGTCGAAATCGCACTGAAAATGAGTTTTCATGCGTGGCGCAATGCGGGCCTGACCGACAAGCAGGAATTCGTCTGCCTGCAGGGCAGCTACCACGGCGAAACCATCGGTGCACTGGCCGTCACCGATGTGGCCCTGTTCAAGGATGCCTACGGCCCGCTGCTGCGCGCGGCCCGCGTGGTGACGTCCCCGGACGCGCGCAATGCGATCGAGGGCGAAAGCGCCCAGGATGTGGCGCGCCGCGCCGCCGCCGACGTGGAAAAGCTGTTCGAGGAACGCGCCGGCCACATCGCCGCCATCATCATCGAACCGCTGGTCCAGTGCGCGACCGGCATGGCGATGCACGACCCGCTGTACCTGACGCTGGTGCGCGAACTGTGCGACCGCTTCCAGGTGCACATGATCCTCGACGAAATCGCGGTTGGCTGCGGACGCACCGGCACCTTTTTCGCCTGCGAGCAGGCCGCCATCTGGCCCGACTTCCTGTGCCTGTCGAAAGGCATCAGCGGCGGCTACCTGCCGCTCTCGCTCGTGCTCACGCGCGACGAGGTGTACCAGGCCTTCTACAGCGCCGACGTCACACGCGGCTTTCTGCATTCGCACTCGTACACCGGCAACCCGCTGGCCTGCCGCGCGGCGCTGGCGACCTTGCAGATCTTCCAGGACGACGACGTATTGAACCGCAACCGCGCACGCGCCACGCGTCTGACAACAGCGCTGACGCCTCTGGCCGAACATGAGCGCGTGCGCAATTTCCGCCAGCGCGGCATGATCTGGGCCTTCGATGCGGTCGAACCCGACGCCGCGCGCGCCGCCACCTTTTCGCGCCGCTTCTTTGCCAGCGCGCTGGAAAACGAACTGCTGCTGCGCCCCATCGGCCGCACCGTCTACCTGATGCCGCCGTACATTCTCTCCGACGAGGAAAGCGACGGCCTGGCCGAGCGCACCCGCGCCGTGTTCGACACCGTGATCGCGAGCTGACCGATGAAGCTGATTGATGCAATCGAGCGCCAACTGCGCCAGTTGGACGAGCAAAGCCTGACGCGCGAACGGCGCGTGGTGGACACGCCCTGCAAGCCGCGCCTGATGGTGAACGGCCGCGCGCTGCTGGCTTTTGCCAGCAACGATTACCTTGGCCTGGCGGCGCACCCGCGCGTGGTCGATGCGCTGCGCGAAGGCGCGGACCTGTACGGCGCCGGCAGCGGCGCCTCGCACCTGATATCGGGCCACAGCGTGGCGCACCAGCGGCTCGAAGAGCGGCTGGCGGAATTCATCGGCCCGCACTTCGAATCGCCGCGCGCGCTGAGCTTTTGCACCGGCTACATGGCCAACCTGGCGATCCTGACCGCGCTCGGCGCCGATGGCGATGCCCAGATTTTTTCCGAGTCGCTGAACCACGCCTCGCTGATCGACGGCGCCAGGCTGGCGCGCGCCGCCGTCAAGGTCTATCCGCACGCGGACCTGGCGGCCCTGGGCGCCCTGCTGGCCGCCAGCAATGCCACCGCCAAGCTGGTGGTCACCGACAGCGTCTTCAGCATGGATGGCGACATCGCCCCCCTGCCCGAACTGCTGGCGCTGTGCGAGCAGCATGACGCGTGGCTGGTGATCGACGACGCCCATGGCTTTGGCGTTCTCGGCGCGCACGGACGCGGCGCGCTCGAACACTTCAATCTGCGCTCGCCGAATATCGTCTACATGGGCACCCTGGGCAAGGCGGCCGGCGTCGGCGGCGCTTTTGTCGCGGCGCACGCCAGCGTGATCGAACTGATGATCCAGCGCGGCCGGCCCTACATCTACACCACCGCGGCGCCGCCGGCGCTGGCGCATGCGCTGATGACCAGCATCGGCATCATCAGCGGCGACGAAGGCGCCTCGCGCCGCGCCCACTTGCAGTCGCTGATCGCGGCGTTCGATGAACAGATTGACCTGAAACGCTGGCAGCGCGTGCCATCGACCACCGCGATCCAGGCGATCGTCATCGGCACCAACGAAGAAGTGCTGCGCATCGGCGCCGGCCTGCACGGGCATGGCCTGTGGGTGCCGGCGATCCGGCCTCCGACCGTGCCCGAAGGGACGGCCCGCCTGCGCGTGACCCTGTCGGCCGCGCACACGCATGAAGAAGTCGCGCAGCTCGCCGCTGTGCTCAACGACCTGGAAAGGACGTGAGATGAGCCTCAATGATCCCATCGTACCCGTGGTGACCGAACCGGCGCTGGACGCTGAACCGGTGCTGGTGGCCGAGCCACAGCCGTCGCTGGCGGCCGAAGGCCTGCCGCTACGCTTTTGCTGTTTCGTGACCGGCACCGACACCGAAATCGGCAAGACGCTGGTCTCGGCCGCGATCCTGCACACGCTGGTGGCCGGCGGCGTGCGCGCCTGCGGCATGAAGCCGGTGGCCGCTGGCGCCACCATGCGCGACGGCGAACTGCATAACGACGACGCCGACATGCTGGTCGCCGAGAGCAGCGTGCACCTGCCGGTCAACATCACCACCCCCTACATGCTGCGCGAAGCCTGCGCGCCGCACATCGCCGCCCGGCTCGATGGCGTGACCATCGAACCGGTGCCGATTATTGCCGCCTATGCCGAAATCGCGGCCGCCTCGGATGCCGTGGTGGTCGAGGGCGTGGGCGGCTTCCGGGTGCCGTTCTCGGACCATTTCGACAGCGCCCAGCTGGCCGAACAACTCAACCTGCCGGTGATCCTGGTGGTGGGTCTGCGTCTTGGCTGCATCAGCCATGCGCTGCTGACGGCCGAAGCGATTATCGCGCGCGGCCTGGTGCTGGCCGGCTGGGTGGTCAACGAAATCGATCCGGACATGCGCTTCGCCGACGAGAATGTCGAAGCGCTGGCCGGGCGCATCCCGGCGCGCCTGCTGGGGCGCATCCCGCACCTAAACCCGCCGACGGCTGCCGAAGCGGCCAAATTTATTGATCTCGCGGGGCTGCCTGGCTGGCCGTCCGCGCGCGACTGAACCTGAAGGAACCACGATGTCCCAAACCCAATCAGTCTCTTTCCACCCGCCTGCGGCCGCGATCACCCTGCCGGAAGCAGCCACCTGGCCTCTGGCGGACGTGCTGGCGCTGTTCGAGCTGCCGTTCAACGACCTGATGTTCCAGGCCCAGACGGTGCACCGCAAGCAGTTCCCGGCCGGTGACGTCGAACTGGCCACGCTGTTGTCGATCAAGACCGGCGGCTGCGAGGAAGACTGCAGCTACTGCCCACAGGCGGCGCGCTACGACACCGGCGTCGAAGCCAAGAAGATCCTCGGCATCGAGACGGTGCTCGACGCCGCGCGCCAGGCCAAGGCCAACGGCGCCACGCGCTTTTGCATGGGTGCCGCCTGGCGCAGCCCGAAAGAGCGCGACATGGAAAAGGTCGAAGAGATGGTGCGCGAAGTCAAGGCACTGGGCCTGGAAACCTGCGCCACCCTCGGCATGCTCGAAGAAGGCCAGGCCGACCGCCTGAAACAAGCGGGCCTGGACTACTACAACCACAACCTGGACACGGCGCCCGAGTTCTACAGCAACGTGATCTCGACCCGCGAATACCAGGACCGCCTGGACACCCTGGGCCGCGTACGCAGCGCCGGCCTGAAGGTCTGCTGCGGCGGCATCGTCGGCATGGGCGAATCGCGCCTGCAGCGCGCCGGCCTGATCGCGCAACTGGCGAACCTCAATCCCTATCCGGAATCGGTGCCGGTCAACCACCTGGTGCAGGTCGAAGGTACGCCGCTGCACGGCATCGACCCGCTTGACCCGTTCGAATTCGTGCGCACCATCGCAGTGGCGCGCATCACCATGCCGCAGGCGCGCGTGCGCCTGTCGGCGGGCCGCCGCCAGATGGGCGAAGCGGTGCAGGCGATGTGCTTCCTGGCCGGCGCCAATTCGATTTTCTACGGCGACAAGCTGCTCACCACCGATAACCCGGAAGCCGAAGACGACCGCGTGCTGCTGGCCAAACTGGGCCTGGTGACGCGCGCTTCGACCCTGGAATCGGCGCCCAAGGCCAGCTGCGGCGGCTGATCCACCTTTTAGAACAACATCGATCGAGACCCACGCATGTTCACAAAAATCCTCATCGCCAACCGTGGCGAAATCGCTTGCCGTGTAGCCGCTACCGCGCGCCGCATGGGCATCAGGACTGTCGCCGTGTACTCCGAGGCGGACGCGAACGCCAAGCATGTCGCGGTATGCGATGAAGCTGTACTGATCGGCCCCGCCGCCGCCAAGGAAAGCTATCTGTGCGGCGACAAGATCATCGCCGTGGCACTGGCCACCGGCGCCGAGGCGATCCACCCCGGCTACGGCTTCTTGTCCGAAAACGCGGAATTTGCCGATGCCTGCGCCGAAGTAGGCCTGGTGTTCATTGGCCCGCCGGGTTCGGCCATGCGTGCGATGGGCTCCAAGTCGGCTGCCAAGTCGCTGATGGAAAAGGCCAACGTGCCGCTGGTGCCGGGCTATCACGGCGACCAGCAGGATCCGGACTTTTTGCAGCAGCAGGGCGACCGCATCGGCTATCCGGTGCTGTTGAAAGCCAGTGCCGGCGGTGGCGGCAAGGGCATGCGCGTGATCGAAAAATCGGAAGACTTCAAGGCGGCGCTGGCCTCGTGCAAGCGCGAGGCGATCAGTTCCTTTGGCGACGACAAGGTCCTCGCCGAAAAATACCTGCTGCGTCCGCGCCACATCGAAATCCAGGTGTTCGCCGACACCCACGGCAATTGCGTCTACCTGCACGAGCGCGATTGCTCGGTGCAGCGGCGCCACCAGAAGGTGCTGGAAGAAGCGCCGGCGCCGGGCATGTCGCCTGAACGCCGCGCCGCCATGGGCGAGGCCGCCGTGGCTGCCGCGCGCGCGGTCGGCTACGTGGGCGCGGGCACGGTCGAATTCATCGCCAACCAGGATGGCTCGTTCTACTTCATGGAGATGAACACGCGCCTGCAAGTCGAGCATCCGGTCACCGAAATGATCACCGGGACCGACCTGGTCGAATGGCAGCTGCGCGTGGCCAACGGCCAGCCGCTGCCGAAAACGCAGGCCGAACTGGGCATCCACGGCCACGCGATCGAGGCGCGCATCTACGCCGAGAACCCGGAAAAGGGCTTCCTGCCGTCGATCGGCACCTTGCGCCATATGGATACGCCGGGTGCGGTCAGCTTCGAGCTCGGTGGTACGCCGGGCGGTTCGCCGGCGCCGGTGCGCATCGATTCGGGCGTGCGCGAAGGCGATGCCATCTCGCCGTACTACGATCCGATGATCGCCAAGCTGATTGTCTGGGGTGCGGACCGCACGCAGGCGCTGGCGCGCATGTCGCAGGCGCTGGCCGAGTTCCAGATCGTTGGCCTGGCCACGAATATCGCATTCCTCAAGCGCCTGGTCGAAGGCGCCGCGTTCGCGACCGCCGACCTGGACACGGGCCTGATCGAGCGCAATGCCGACACCTTGTTCCCGCCGCCGAAAGCGGCTCCCGTCGGCGCGCTGGCGCTGGCAGCGGTGGCCTTGACCGGCGCCGAAAAGCAGGCCTCAAGCAGCCAGTCGCACAACCGGTCCGACCCGTGGGGCAATGCGCTCGGCTGGCGCCTGAACAGCGCGTACCAGCGCCAGCTCTCGTTTACCGACGAGTATTCGGCGGCGAAGGAAAGCAAGGCATACAAGGTCGGCCTGACCTACCGCCCGCATGGGTGGGATCTGTCGGTCAATGGCATCGACGCCGAGCTGGCGGTCACCGCGCACGCTGGCGCGGAGCTGTCGATCAAGCTCGGTGCGACCTCGATCCACGGCGCCGTGCGACGCGATGGCGACACCTTCCACGTGTTCACGGGCGGACGGCACTTTGTGCTGGTCTACAACGACCCGATGGCGCACGCCGGCGAAGCCGAAGCCGCAGGCGGGCGCCTGACCGCGCCAATGCCGGGCAAAGTGGTGGCGGTACTCGCCACCAAAGGACAGCAAGTCAAGAAGGGCGACCCGCTCGTCATCATGGAAGCGATGAAGATGGAACATACCATCGGCGCGCCAGGCGACGGGCTGGTTGAGGAAATTCTGTATCAGGTGGGAGACCAGGTCGCCGACGGCGCACCGCTGTTGGCATTCAAGGCTGCATAAAAACCAGAAAAACATAGTGGAGACAAGCATGCGCATTCTTCTACATCGGGCCGATGGCGTTACCGGGCCGTGGGTCCGCGATTTTGCCAGCGTGCTGCCGCAAGCCGAGGTGGTGCTCTGGCAGGAAGGCGTTCCTTTCGCGCCTTGCGATTACGCCGTCATGTGGTCGCCCCCGGGCGGGCTGCTCAAGCAGCTGGACGGGGTCAAGGCGATCTTCGTGACCGGCGCCGGAGTGGACGCCATTCTCAAATTCGGCGATGCGCTGCCGCCGGTGCCGATCATCCGTCTTGGCGACGCCGGCATGGCGATCCAGATGGCCGAATACGTGGCGCACGCGGTGCTGCGCTATTTCCGCCGCTTCGACGAATACGAACGCCAGGCGCGGCGCGGTGTCTGGAACCCGCTGCCGCAGTTCGACAAGGCGCAGTTCACGGTCGGCGTGATGGGCATGGGGATGCTTGGACGGCGCGTGCTCGACGCCCTTGCGCACTTCGGCTTTCCGCTGCGCGGCTGGAGCCGCAGCCAGAAGGAGATCGATGGCGTCAGCTGCTTTGCGGGCGAGGATGGACTCGATGAATTCTTGCGCGGCACGCGGGTGCTGGTGTGCATGCTGCCGCTCACGCCCGACACCACCAACCTGCTGGCGCGCGCCAACCTGTCCAAGCTGCCGGAAGGCGCGTATGTGGTCAACGTGGCGCGCGGCGCGCACCTGGCCGAGCCGGATTTGCTGACCCTGATCCGCGCCGGCCACATCGCCGGCGCCACGCTCGACGTGTTCCGCAACGAGCCGCTGCCCGGCCCCCACCCGTTCTGGGACGAGCCGCGCATCACCATCACCCCGCATATGTCGGCGATGACCTTGCCCAGCGAGAGCGTGGCGCAGATCGCCGGCAAGATCGGCGCGCTCGAACGCGGCGAGCCGGTGGCCGACGTGGTCGACCGCGCACGCGGGTACTAACTGTTACACGAACAAGGAACCCCCATGAGCACCCTGCCGCAGAAAGTCAAGATCGTTGAAGTCGGGCCGCGCGACGGCCTGCAAAACGAGAAGGAGTCGGTCAGCGCCGCCGTCAAGATCGAACTGGTCGACCGCCTCTCGCGCGCCGGCTTCGCCAACATCGAGGCGGCGTCGTTCGTGTCGCCCAAGTGGGTGCCGCAGATGGCGACCAGCACCGAGGTGATGGCCGGGATCACGCGCCGTGCCGGCGCCATTTATTCGGCGCTCACGCCGAATATGCAGGGCTTCGATGCGGCGCTGGCGGCTAAAGCCGATGAAGTGGTGATCTTCGGGTCGGCCTCGGAAGCGTTCTCGCAAAAGAACATCAACTGCTCGATCGCCGAATCGATCGCGCGCTTCGAGAGCGTGGCCAAGGCGGCCAAGGATCACGGCCTGCGCCTGCGCGGCAGCATCAGCTGCGCGTTCGGCTGCCCGTACCAGGGCGAGGTATCGCTCGATGCCGTGGCCGACGTGGTGGGCCGCATGCGCGAGCTGGGATGCGACGAAATCGACATTGCCGATACCATCGGCGTCTCGACCGCGCGCAAGACCCAGGCGGTGATGCTGCGCGCGGCGCGGGAGTTTCATCTGGACCGGATCTGCGGCCATTTCCACGACACGTACGGGCAGGCGCTGGCCAATATCTACGCCAGCCTGGAAGTGGGCGTATCGATCTTTCATTCGTCAGTCTCGGGCCTGGGTGGCTGCCCGTATGCCATGGGCGCGACGGGGAATGTGGCGACCGAGGATGTGCTGTACCTGATGCAGGGCCTTGGCATCGAGACCGGGATCGATCTCGATATGGTGGTCGATGCGGGGCAGTTCATTTCGCAGCACCTGGGGCGCAAGGGTTCCAGCCGTGCGGGCAATGCGCTGGCGGCCAAGCGCGCGGGGTAATGCGTCAGGTGTGTTGATTGGCGATGAAGTCGCGCAGGAAGGCGATAAACATGCCCACCTTGGCCGGCAGATGGCGCGTGTTCGGGTAGACCGCGGACACGCCCTGCTCGGGCAGCGCATACGCGGGCAGTAGCCGCACCAAACGTCCCGCGGCGACGTCATCGCGCACCAGCCAGTCCGGCAGGATCGCCACGCCGGCGCCGGCCAGCGCGAAGCTGCGCATGCCGGCGGCGTTATCGGTGACGATGCGCTGGCGTGGATGCGTGGTGGCGACGATGTCGCCGCTGGCCGTGTGCGTCCAGCTTAATGGCCCTTCAAAACGCGTATGGAAGATGCCATCGAGCGCCTGCAACTGCTGCGGCGTGTCGGGCGCCGCGTGACGCGCCAGGTAAGCGGGACTGGCCACGGGCACGCTGGCGAAGCGTTCCATCAGCGCCGCCCGGTACGTCGAGTCGCGCAGGCTGCCCAGGCGCAGGGCCAGGTCGAAGCGCTCCGATACCAGATCCGCCAGACCCGGCGAGGCCGAAAAATCCACCTTCAATCCTGCGTGCCGCTGCGCGAACGCAGCCAGCGCGGGCACCACCATGTGCGCGCCGTATTCGGCGGTCGAGCTCACGCGCAGGGTGCCTGTGAGGGCTGCGTGGCTGCTGCGCGCGGCGTCGATCGCCGCTTCGGCCTGCGACAGCAGCTGCACGCAACTGTCGAAGAAGCGCTGGCCGGCGTCGGTGAGGGCGATGCGGCGCGTGGTGCGGATCAGCAGCGACACGCCGAGCTCGCCCTCAAGCTGCTTCAGGTTGAAGCTCAGCATGGCCTTGGTGACGTCCAGGCTGGCCGCAGCCTTCGTGAACGAGCCGGTCTCGACGATGGCGACGAACATCTGCAGCCGGTTCAGGTTCAGCATAAATAGGCCATCGATTGTCAATTCAATTTGACAGTGTATTACGATTGCCGCTGTTTTTCTTCCTGTGGCGCACTCCTATAATGGCTTATCAATGAAGCAAAGGAGAACCGCATGCCGCATCCCATCGCCAACCTCGACCAGCTGGTACCGCAAGACTTTCCGCCGCAGTACGCACCCACCGGCCCGGCCGCCGAACGGTTTGCGCCGCGCATGGCGATGATTGGTGAACTGATCGGCATGCGCGCGCTGGGCTGCAACCTGACCGTGCTCGCGCCCGGCAAGCGCGCCTTCCCTTTTCATAACCACCGGGTGAACGAAGAGGTGTTCATCGTTGTCCAAGGATGTGGAACGATCAGGATCGGCGCCTCGCGCTTTCCGCTGCGCCAGGGGGATGTTGTCGCCTGTCCGGCCGGCGGGCAGGAAACGGCACATCAAATCATCAATACGGGGGAAGGGGAGTTGCGCTATCTGGCGCTGAGCACGAATATGTCGCCGGAAGTGGTGGAATTTCCCGATTCGGGGAAGTATGCGACACTGCTGCTCGATGCAGGCGGCGGTGCAAACACCTTGCCACAACGGACAGTAGGCCACATTGGCCAATCGGTCGACTACTGGGAAGGAGAATGATGCGAGACAGAACTGCGAGAGGAAGATATGACAGGCCGACGAGGTGTTTTTCGTCAGCCTGCATAAGAAATACTGGTCGGAGTACAAGGATTCGAACCTTGGACCCCCTGGTCCCAAACCAGGTGCGCTACCGGACTGCGCCACACTCCGAGGACCAGAATAATAACGGACGGAATGAACTTGGTCAAGGGACAGGATGATTTTTTCGCGATTTCCTACAAAATAGATGCATTTTTACGCACCTGCGCACGGTCAAACCATGAACGACCGGGTGTTGTTCCGGGTCGGCGCCGGTATTGCCGTTTCGATCGTGGCGCATGGACTACTGCTGTTCGCGTATCGGCAGGGGGCGATGCCGTCCTGGCGCAACGAGGCCGATGTGCCAGCGGAGGCACTGGTCGTGAGACTGCGCGCGCCTGAACCGGTGCCGGAACCCAGGCCACAGGCGTTTCCCGTGCCCGACGATCTGCCTGTGCCGAAACAGCAAGGAAAGCCGAAGACGGCACCGGCCGCCGTAGAGCAAGCTGTACGCAAGGCCAGCCCGGCGAAGGCACGGACCACTGCGCCTGATGTGATCGCGCTACCCGACGACAAGGCCAATGAGCCGGCCCCGCCTGAGGCGTTCACGGTGGCCCCGCCGGCCGGGGCAGCGCGCTTCGATCCCGATGCAGCCCGCAAGTTCGCGCGCGAGATCGCCACCAAACCGGACCCGGCGCGCGCGGGGATGGCCGTGGCGCAGATTCCGCCCAAGCCATACGAGACCGAAACCAAGGCGGCACGCCTGATCGCGGGGGCCAAACGCGGCAACTGCAAGGATGGGATTCCGGGTGGATTGCTGGCGCCACTCGTTCTGCTGCTCGACAAGAAGGACAGCGGCTGCAAGTGGTAGGGGATCGGCAGGGCCTGCATTCCCGCCGCTCACGGTGCCCAGCGGGCCGCAGGCCGGCTCGGATCACACCCGGCCCACGCGGTCAACAGGCGCGGGCCAGCCCGGCGCAGGCCCGGCCCTGACTGCTTATTTCAGACGCAGCTTCAGTTCCTGCGATGCCTGGTCGAGCGCGCTGCGGGTAGTTGGCAAGGTCGATAGTGCGTTGAGCAGCCCGAAGTCGTGGATCATGCCGTTGTAGCGCACGCTCTTGACCTCCACCCCGGCCGCGTCGAGCTTGCGGGCATAGGCTTCGCCTTCATCGCGCAGCACGTCGAATTCGGCGCTCTGGATCAGCGTCGGCGGCAAGCCTTGCAGTTGCGCGCTGCTCGCTTGCAGCGGTGATGCGTAGATCTCCTTGCGGGCGCTGGCGTCCTTGGTGTAGTGGTCCCAGAACCAGACCATCAGGTCGCGGGTTAAAAAGTGGCCGTCGGCGAACTGCTTGTACGAGGGCGTATCGAAGTTGGCATCGGTCACAGGCCACATCAGCACCTGGGCGCGCAATTTGGGTGCGCCCTGATCCTTGGCCATCAGGCTGACCACCGCCGCCATGTTGCCGCCCACGCTGTTGCCGGCCACCGCCAGGCGCTTGCCGTCGACATTGATCGCGTCGCCATTCTCGGCCACCCAGCGGGTCGCCGCATAGGCTTGCTTGAGCGCCACCCCGTAGCCCGCTTCCGGCGACGGCGTGTAGTTGACGAACACTGCCGCCGCGCCGGAGCCGGCCACCAGGTCGCGCACCAGGCGTTCGTGGGTCGGATAGTCGCCCAGCACCCAGCCGCCGCCGTGGAAGAACATGAAGGCCGGGATCTTGCCCTTGGCCCCTGCCGGCCGCACGATGGTCAGCTGGACCGGCTGGCCGTCGAGGGTGACGGTTTTTTGGCTCACATCGGCCGGCGCCAGCGCCACCTTGCTGCCCGCCTGCGCGCCGACCAGCACGGCGCGCGCTTCGTCGGGCGTCATCTGGTTGAGCGGCTTGCCGCCTTCGATCGCTTTCAGAAATTGCGCGGTGTGGTGTTCGACGCCGGGAAGGCTGGCCGCGTGGGCGGTCGAGAGCGAGGCGGCGAGCAGGGTCAGGGCGAGGGTGGCTTTCATGGCATTCCTTTTAGTTGATGGCTATTAAGTAGCTTGCTATATATTAAATCGGCTTACTTGGTTTTATTTGCTCTGCGCGGCGTCTTCGATCAGGCGGGCGACGGCAGCCGGGTTCGATGTCATCACGACGTGCGAAGCGCCCTTGATTTCAACGGTTTTGCGCGATTTGGCGCGTTCGGCCATGAAGCCCAGGGCGGCGGCCGGAATGTTCTTGTCGCCAGTGCCGTAGATGAAGTACGACGGCAGGTTCTTCCAGGCCGGGGCGCCGGACGCTTCGGTCAGCGCGGCTTCGGCGATCGGACGCTGGGCTATAGCCATCAGCTGGGCATCGGCTTTCGGTACATCGGCGGCGAACTGCTGGTGGAACTTGTCTTGCTGGATGTAGAAGTCCTTGCCGCCGCCGGCGATGGCGACCGGCTCGGCCAGCGCCTGGCCCAGGGTGCCGCCAGGAAAGCGCCCGGACAGTTCGAGTGCTGTTTCACCCTGGTCCGGAGCGAAAGCGGCCACGTAGACCAGGCTTTTCACGTTCGGGTTGCCGTTGGCCGCGGTCGAGATCACGGCGCCGCCGTAGGAGTGACCGACCAGCACCACCGGGCCCTTGACGCTCTTGACGATGCTTGAGACCACGGCGGCGTCGCCCTTGACGCTGCGCAGCGGGTTGGCCGCGCCGATCACGCTGTAGCCATCGGCGCGCAGCTTGGCGGCCACGCCGTTCCAGCTGCCGGCGTCGGCAAAGGCGCCGTGCACCAGGATGACAGTCGGCTTGACGGTGGCGACCGACGCGGGCGCGGCCAGTGCCGGGGTGGCTGCTGCGGCGGCGCTGATCGACAGGGCGAGGGCGATGGTGTTGATGGCTTTCATGGTGGTTCCTTTTTAGAGATTAAAGTTAGCTAGCAATTATATAGCGCACTATATTTTGACTCGACCGGGGCAGGCGATGACTGTCCGCCCTGGCTTGTCGGGTGCTAGGTGTTCTTGTTCAGGTTACTGCGCAGTACGTCGAGCTGCTGCTTGATACTGACGACCTGGTCCAACTCACAGCCAACGGCACACAACAGTTGCGACGGAAACTTCTTCGCTTCTTCCCGCAGAAGGCTGCCTGCTTCGGTCAGCGAGATGATCACCTGGCGTTCATCGCTGGCGGCGCGGATGCGTGTCAGCAGTTCAGCCTGTTCCATCCGCTTGAGCAGGGGAGTCAGGGTTGCCGAGTCCAGGAACAGACGCTCGCCAATCTCCGACACCGTCAACTCGTTCTGTTCCCACAGCACCATCAACACCAGGTACTGCGAGTAGGTCAGCCCGAGCTTGCGCAGCAACTTGCGGTACAGCTTGCTCATCGCCAGGGAAGTCGAGTACAGCGAGAAGCACAACTGGCCATCGAGCTGGGGAACGTCGTTATTCGGTGTTTGTTTGTCGTCCATGTGAAGAAGTATAAGTAGTGCACTATCAAATAGCAAGCTATTTTTAATCGTTTTATTTGCCGCACTTTGGTCGGCTGCCGGCACGCGTGCTGCCCCGCGCCATCCGCCGGGCATCGTCCCCCGATACGGCGTGCACGGCGGATGGCGCGAAGCAGCCCGCGTCCCACTTGGACCACGGCGGCGACGCGAAAGTGCGATTGATCCAGATCAGTCTTACCCGCCCTTGATCTCCAGCGCACGGTCATACAGCGCATTCTTCTTGCGCCCGGTAATTTGCGCCGTCAGGTTGGCGGCCTGCCTGACCGAACATTCGGCCAGCAAGATGTTGAGAATGCGCTCGGCCTCGGCATCTTCCGCATCGCCCTCGGCCTGTGCGCCTTCGAGCAACACCACGTACTCGCCCTTTTCGCGGTGCGCGTCGGCCTTGACCCAGGCCAGCGCCTCCGACAAGGGGCAACGGTGGATTTCTTCAAACAGCTTGGTCAGCTCGCGCGCGAACACCACCTGGCGGGCCGGCTCGAATACGCCGGTCAACGCTTCGACGCAGTCCAGGATGCGGTGCGGCGCTTCGTAGAACACCATGGTCGCGCTCACGGTCAGCAGCTTTTGCAGGGCGGTTTCGCGCTGTTTGGCCTTGGCCGGCAAGAAACCCACAAAATAGAACTGGTCGTTGACCAGGCCGCTGGCCGAGAGCGCCGTCACCGCCGCCGACGCGCCCGGTACCGGTACCACGCGCAAGCCGGCGCTGCGCACCGCGTCGACGATGCGCGCGCCCGGGTCCGACACGCCCGGCGTGCCGGCGTCCGACACCAGCGCGATGCGCTCGCCGGCCTGCAGACGCGCGATCAGCTTGTCGGCCACTTCGCGTTCGTTGTGCTGGTGCGCGGCGATCATCGGGCGCGACAGGCCGAAGCGGGTCAGCAGGTTGCCGGTGTTGCGGGTATCCTCGCAAGCGACCGCGTCGACCAGCGCCAGCACGTGCAAAGCGCGCACGCTGATGTCGGTGACGTTGCCGATGGGAGTAGCCACGATATACAGGGTTGCTGTAGGATAGGACTGATGCGCCGCCTCGCCAATGACGGGAAGCTGGGCGATCGGACTGGTCTGGAATTCTGTCATGTGGGAGTGGTAATGCTGATTAAAAGTCTGATGGGCTTGTTCGCCGCTGGTGCGCTCGCGATGCTGAGTGCCTGCAGCACGCCCTGCGACAGGCCGGGGGGATTGTGCGCGCCTATCGAGCCAAACACAAGTGTCGCACCGGCGCAGCCGCGCGCGCCCGAGGTCCAGGAGCCGGTCGTGCCGGAAGCCGAGGTCGAGACCATGCCGGTCGACGCGCCGCCCGGTGCCGTGGCGGCCCACCCGCGCGCGGCGGACCTGCCTGGCGCCGTGCCTACCGCCGTGCCTACCGCCGTGCCCACCGCCGTGCCCACCGCCGTGCCCGACACCAAGTCCGCCACCCGCATCGGCCTGCTGCTGCCGACCCGTTCCGATGCCCTCGGTCCGCCGGCGGGCGCCTTGCGCGCCGGTTTCATGGCCGCCTACGAACGCGACCGCAGCGGTTTCGTGGTCAACCTGATCGAAACCGGCGACAGCGCCCAGGAAGTGCTGGCCGCCTACACCGACGCGCTGGCGCAGAACGATGTGGTGGTCGGTCCTTTGGCGCGCTCGGCGGTGAGTGCGATCGCGGCCGCCAGCGTGGCGGTCAGCAAGCCGACCCTGGCCCTGAACCATCCGGAAGGGCGCGCCACCCACGCGGCCCTGCCGCACAATATGCTGGTCATGGGCCTGTCGATCGAAGACGAGGCGCGCCAGGTGGCGCAGTGGGCCGCCAGCGAGCATCCGGGCGCGCGCGCCCTGGTCGTGTCGGGCGCGAATGCCTGGCAGCGCCGCATCGCCAGCGCCTTCGCGTCCCAGTGGAAGCAACTGGGCAACCCGTCGCAGACGGTGGAACTGGCGGCCTCGAACGGCTATCTGAGCGAATCGGGCATTTCCCAGCTGAAAAGCCGGGTCGATGCCGACCTGCCGGCCCTGCTGTTTACCGCGCTCGACGCCGACCAATTGCGCCAGGTGCGCGCCTCGCTCGGCAGCAATGTGCCGGCCTACGGCACCTCGTCGGTCAATCCGGGCACCGAGCCGGGCACCGCGCTGGCCGAACTGGACGGCGTGCGCCTGCTCGACCTGCCGTGGGAAGTGCAGCCCGACCATCCGGCCGTGATGGTGTATCCGCGCTGGAACGCCAGCCGCCGCACGCTCGACCTCGACCGCCTGTATGCGCTGGGCATCGATGCCTTCCGCGTGGCGCGCGAAATCACCCTGCACCCGGGCACGTCGTTCAGCATGGATGGGGTGACGGGACGGCTGTCGGTCAGCTTTGGCAACGGTCCGGCGCGCTTCGAGCGGGTCCAGCCGACCGCGGTCTACCAGGGCGGCAGCTTCAAGCCGGCCGACGGCGTGAACTGAGATGTGGCCGGCCCGGCTCAGCGGCAAGCAGCGCCAGGGCCAGCTGTGGGAACAGAGCGCACTCGCGTATCTGCAGCGCCAGGGTTTGCGGCTGGTGGAAGCGAACTACCGTTGCCGGGGCGGCGAAATCGACCTGATCCTGCGCGACGGCGAGGCGCTGGTGTTCGTCGAAGTGCGCCAGCGCGCCAGCGCCAGCCACGGCGGCGCGGCCGCCAGCATCACCGCCGCCAAGGTCGCCCGCATGGTGCGCGCGGCCCAGACCTATTTGCTGCGCTTTGCGCAGCTGCCGCCATGCCGCTTCGACGTGGTGGCCATCGATGGCGAACAGATGGACTGGCTGCGCAACGCCATCCAGTTGTAAGCAATTTTAATCGTACCAGGCCAGGTTCTCCGGCCGCTGCACTATAATCCCCCACTATGAATACTCAACGCATCCTCGCCCACTTCCACGAAAGCGCCGAACTCAAGATTCAGGCGGCTTCTGCCCTGGCCCAACCTATCTCGCAGGCGATTGAACTGATGTTCTTCGCTTTGTCGAACGGAAACAAGATTCTTGCCTGCGGCAATGGCGGCTCGGCTGCCGACTGCCAGCACTTCGCGGCCGAGCTGGTGGGCCGCTTCGAGCGCGAGCGCTTTCCGCTGCCGGCGCTGGCGCTGACCACCGATACCTCGATCATGACGGCGGTGGGCAACGATTACAGCTACCGCGAGATTTTCTCGAAGCAGGTGCAAGCCTTCGGCCAGGCCGGCGACGTGCTGCTGGCCATTTCCACGTCGGGCAACTCGGCCAACGTGATCGCCGCGGTCGAAGCGGCGCTGGAGCGCGAAATGCGCATCGTGGCGCTGACCGGCAAGGATGGCGGCGCGCTCGGCAAGATGCTCACCGATGCCGACGTGCATATCTGCGTACCGCACGCGCGCACCGCGCGCATCCAGGAAGTCCATCTGGTGACGATTCACTGTATTTGCGACGGCATCGATGTCGCCCTGTTCGGAGGAGATGTGAATGAATGATTCCAGTCTGCGCATCGTGCGCCCGCTGGCCAAGGCGGCCGTGTGCGTCGCCTTGCTCGGCAGCCTGCAAGGCTGCATCGGCCTGTTCGTGGGCGGCGCCGTGGCCGGCGCCGTGGCCACGGCCGACCGCCGCACGCTCGGCGCCCAGGCCGACGACAAGTCGATTTCGCTCAAGGCGGAAATGCGCTTGCCGAAAATCACCGGCGAAGATGTGCACATCAATGTCAACAGCTTCAACCGCAAGGTGCTGCTGACCGGCGAAGTGCGCGACGAGGCCATGAAGGCAGCGGTCGAGCGCGAAGTGGCCAGCGTCGATGGCGTGATGATGGTGATTAACGAACTGGAAGTCGGTTCGCCCGCCACCTACACTTCGCGTTCGAACGATGCGCTGATCACCACCAAGGTCAAGGCTAGCCTGGTGGACATGAAAACCATTTCGGCCACCTCGTTCAAGGTCATCACCGAGAACACTACCGTGTTCCTGATGGGCCGCGTGACCCAGCGCGAAGGCCAGGTCGGCGCCGACGTGGCGCGCGGCGTGGCGGGCGTGAAGAAAGTGGTCAAAGTGCTGGAATACATCAGCGAAGACGAACTCAAGGCGATTTCGCCACGTTCGACGTCGGTCCAGTTGTAGTTGTAATTACTTCGGCGGGGCGCCCAGGCTGGGTGCCAGCCGGGGGCGCCGGGCCGGGGGCGCCGAGCCCCGCCCGGGCCGCCTTGCGGGCAGCGTTTCGACAGCGCGGCTATAATGACTTTCCGTACTATTCCAGCACCCACAGTCATGTCCACCCAGACCCCGTCCCCTTCCTCCTGGCTCAAACCGGCGCTTATCGGCGCCGCTGTGCTGGCCATTGCCGCCGCCGGCTATGTCGCGCTGACGCGCGGCATGGCGCCGGACGTGACCTTCCTCGACATCAAGGGCCAAAAGATCAGCTCGCAAAGCTTGCGCGGCAAGGTGTTCATGGTCAATTTCTGGGCTACCTCGTGCGCAACCTGCGTCAAGGAAATGCCGCAGATGGTCGACACCTACAACAAGTTCAAGGGCGAGGGCATGGAGTTCATCGCCGTGGCAATGAAGTATGACGCGCCCAGCTACGTGCTCAATTTCACCGAGACGCGCCAGCTGCCGTTCACGGTGGCGCTCGACAGCAGCGGCGATCTGGCCAAGGCCTTCGGCGACGTCACGCTGACGCCAACCACCTTTGTCATCAATAAAGAAGGCAAGATCATCAAGCGCTATGTGGGCGAACCGGATTTCCCGGCGCTGCACAAGTTGCTGCAAGAGACGATTGCGGGTAAAGCCTGATTGGCATCGGATTCGACGACTGCCTGAGCTAGCGTTACCCTCAAAACCCCGTCTGCACCGATAAATACGCGCCCCTCTGGCGCTTCGGATTGAACACCGTAATCTCCCCCAGCACCGCATACGCCGCCGTCACCGACACATGCTTGCTCGGGAACCAGGCCACGAACACGTCGTAATACGCCGTTTCCTTGTCCACCCCCAGGTTGTGCGGCTTGCGGCGGTATTCCACGCCGGCCACCATCTGGCGGTCCACCATGTAGGCGGCCGACACTTCCAGCATCGCCTTGTAGGAATCGCCCTGGTCACCGCCGAAACCCAGCAAGCCCATCTGATTAGCCTTGGTGGCGCGCACGGTCGCGTTGAGCAGCAGGCTCTGCGCCAGCAACACCTTGCTCGCGGCCAGGTACACATCGGTGCCGCTGTCATCCTTCGCGCCCAGCTGCGTCACATTGCTTACGCCCAGCGCCCCCAGCCCGCCCACGCCCTTGTTGCGCTTGTACAGCGCGCCCACCGCGATTTGCGGCAGCAACACATCCTGCCCGTAGACGGCGTCGCCCGCCAGTTTCACCTTCACCCCCAGGATATCCTGCTCGATGCTGAGCCGGTCGAGCGGCGCCAGGCTGCCCTTGAAGTGCTGCCGCGCCAGCGACAGTTCGACCCGGTCGGCCAGCCCGACGGCCAGCCCTGCCGTGTCGAGCGTGTAATCCTGGGTGCGCACGCCGCTGTAGTGCGTGTTCGCGCCCCAGCTGTCGCGGCTGCCGTAGCCGGTGATCAGGGCCCACGGGGAGAGGCCGCCGCCGCCCGCCCCTTCAAGCTGGCTGACGCCGCCCGTCGCGCTCAGCTTGCCCATGTCGGGCCGACCCTGTCCCTGCGCCCCACCCACCGCCATACTTGCCACCAAGAACAATCCACCCAAACGCGCCCTGTGCATACGCTCTCCTTGAATACGCTGAACGACATACGCCGTCTCCACGATACTGCGTACGCAGGCGGCGCCCGATTGGATTCAACTATTTTTCTGTCATTTGCAAATAAGTTTGTTGTATTCCGATAGGCCTTCGCGATAACCTCACCAAGCCCTCCGCGCCACGCCGCGGCCACCCGAACCCACTTGCAAGGCGCGCCGTGTCCACCGACGTCAACCCGCTCGACCCGCAGCAACTGAGAACCTGGCTCCTGGCTGCCGGCAAGCGCGATGCCCGCGCCTTCCGTTCTCTCTACGATGCAACGTCTCCGAAACTGTTTGGCTTCGCGCTGCGTATATTGCACAAGCGCGAGCTCGCCGAAGAGGTGTTACAAGAGAGCTATGTCGCGATCTGGAACAATGCCGCCAACTACCAGAGCCATCTGGCAGCACCGATGACCTGGATGGCCACCATTGTCCGGAACAAGGCGTTCGACCATCTCCGGCGCAGCGGCGCCGCGCTTGAAATCGATGCGGAACAGTTTGATAGTGAAGTCATGCATGCTCTACAGGATCCGCAAGCGACGCCGATCGAGGCCTTGCAAATGAGTGGCGATGCGAAAGCGCTGGCGTGGTGCATGTCCGCGCTGGAAGGGATGCATCGCCAGGTGCTTGCGCTGGCCTATTACCACGACCTGTCGCACAGCGAAGTGGCCGAGCAGATGACGCTACCAGTCGGGACCGTGAAAACCTGGATCAGGCGCAGCCTCGAAAAACTGCGCACCTGCCTCGCGCAACGGGAGCAAGCATGAATATCCGACATCACATGGTCCTGCGCCAGAAACTGGCGGCGGAATACGTGCTGGGCACGCTCAAGGGCGGCGCGCGCCGCCGTTTCGAGGGCTGGCTGCACCAGGATGCCGACCTGCGCAACATCACCGCGCAGTGGCAACAGCGCCTGGCGCCCATGGCCGAATTCGCCGGCGACGTGACACCGCCGAAAAGCGTGTGGAGCGGCATCGAACGGCGCCTCAAGCTCAAGCCGGGCGCGGCCGCCGGCTGGCGCTTCTGGCTCAACGACAACCTGGCGTTCTGGCGCAGCCTCGGCATGGTCTCGACCGCGATGGCGGCCTTGCTGCTGGTGCTGGTGCTGACCAACCGTCCGCTCGATGCGCCGGTGATTAGCTACGTGGCCACGCTGAGCGACGACAAGGCGCAGACCGCCATGGTGCTCACCGCCGACCGCAAGCACCGCGCGCTCGAGGCGCGGGTGGTGGGCGGCGGCCAGGTCGCCCCCGACAAGAGCCTGCATCTGTGGGCGGTGCCGAAGTCGGGCAAGCCGCGCTCGCTGGGGGTATTGGCCGACAACAAGGGCAAGTTTGCCTTGCCGGATCATGCGATCAGCGATGATGTGGCGCTGCTGGCGGTGACCCTGGAGCCGAAGGGCGGCTCGCCAGACCCGAACGGACCGACCGGGCCGATCGTGTACAAGGGACACTGGGTAAGCTTGTAAGCGCGCGCCACAGCACCGCAGCGGCAAGCTCGTCCCGGCAGCGGGGTCGAGCGCCGGCCTACTTCGTCACGATTTCCTTGTGCATCGGCGCCAGCCGGGCCACCAGCTTGTTCTGCACGGCCGGCGCGATGCCGTGCTTGTCCATGGCCGCCTGCAAGTCCTCGGCCAGCGCGTTGAACTGGGCGTTGGTGATGTTCAGGCCGTCATGGATATCCTTCATGTCCTTGCCCTTGTACTTGCACGGGCCGCCGGCCAGCTCGCAGAACTGCTCTTCCAGCCGCATCGACAGGTTCTTCAGGTCGCTATCCTTGAACGATTCCCTGATGCGCGCATCGGCCGTGATCATCGGTACGAAGCTGTCCACGATCTTCCTGATCCCGCTCTGGCCGCCCAGCCCCTGGTAGGTGCTGTCGTCGGTGGCGGGGCCGTGCGCGCAGCCGGTGGCCAGCGCCAGCATGCCGATGCAAACAAGCTCAGTCAGCGTTTTCATGCGTTCTCCGGACATGGTTGAAAAGAGTATCGAACCTGACAAGCACTCGCGCCCGCCGCAAGCAGTGTGCCGCAAACCACCCACTTAGCCGGCACCAGACGCCAGCGCCCGGTCCACCGCGGCGGTGAAGGCATTGATATCGATCGGCTTGGTCAGGTAGGCGAAAAAGCCGGCGGCGATGCTGCGCTTGACGTCGCGCTCCATCGCATTCGCACTGAGCGCAATGACGGGAATGTGCGCGGTGCGCGGGTTGGCGCGCAGCTGGCGCTGCGCCTCGTGCCCATCCATGCCGGGCAGGTTGATGTCCATCAGGATGACTTGCGGCAGATAGCTCTGCGCCAGCGCAATGCCGAGCTCGGCGCTGGGCGCGGAAATGAGCGTCAGGTCGGGGCGGAAGCTGACGATTTCTTCCACCAGCAAGAGATTGGCGGGATTGTCTTCCACGTACAGCAAGGTCGCCAGCGCCGGGCCGCCTGAGGGCGGCGGCGGGCGCAGCGCGGCCGCCGCCGCGTTCTGGCTGAGCTGGGAGTTGGCGCTCAGGCCGAGCTCGATCCAGAACACGCTGCCGATGCCGGCCGTGCTCGACACGCCCATGCTACCGCCCATCAGCTCGACCAGCCGCTTGGTCACCACCAGCCCGATGCCGGTGCCTTCTTCGTTGCCGCCTTCCTGGCCGAGCCGGTTGAACGGCTGGAACAGGGCGTCCAGCTGGTCCTGGCGCAAGCCCTTGCCGGTATCCTGCACCGAAATGCGCACCCGTGCCGCGCCGGCCGGATTGGCGTTGATCACCACCACGCCATTCTCGCGGTTGTACTTGATCGCGTTCGACAGCAGGTTCAGCAGGATCTGCTTGAGCCGCGTGTGGTCGGCCACCACCACCAGCGCTTCCGGCTTGGGAAACACCAGGCGGACGCCGCGCCGGGCGGCACTGTCGCCGACCATGGCCTGCACTTCATCGAGCAGGCCGGCCAGGACCACCGCTTCCAGCGACACGCTCAGGGTGCCCGATTCGATCTTGGCCAGGTCGAGGATTTCGTTAATCAGGGTCAGCAGGTGCTGGCCGGCGGTCAGGATGTTGCGCACGAAACTGCGCTTTTGCTCGGCGGTCGAGGGCAGCGTCTCGCTGGCCAGCAACTGGGTGAAGCCGAGAATGGCGTTGAGCGGCGTGCGCAGTTCGTGCGACATGCTGGTCAGGAACAAGTCCTTGGCCTGGTTGGCACGTTCGAGCTCGACCTTCTTTTCGTTGAGGGCGCGCTCGATGCGCTTGCGGTCGGTGATGTTGCGGATCGCCGACGACACCAGGACCCCATCCTCGGTTTCCAGCGGCGACAGGCTGATCTCGACCGGAAACTCGGAGCCGTCGCGGCGCAAGCCATACAGTTCGAGGCCGGCACCCATCGAGCGCGGGCGCGGACCGGCCGAAAAGCTGGTGCGGAAATGCGGATGCTGTTCGGCAAAGCGCTGCGGGATCAGGATCTCGACCTTCTTGCCGAGCAGCTCGCTGCGCGGATAACCGAACAGCTTTTCGGTCAGGGAATTGACCAGCACGATTTCGCCGTCGCGGTTGACGATGACGATGGCGTCCGGCGCCGATTCGAGCAAGCCGCGGAATTTCTGTTCAGCCTTCTTGCGCTCGCTCACATTGCGGATCGCGCTGATGACGAAAGCGCCGGCGTCGGTGCTGATCGGCGACAGGCTGATTTCGACCGGAAACTCGACCCCGTCCTTGCGCACCCCGTACAGCTCCAGCCCGGCGCCCATGGTGCGCGTGCGCGACTGCTCGAAGTAGTGCGAGCGGTGGGCCACGTGGCCGTGCTGGAAGCGGGCCGGCAGCAGCACTTCGATCAGCTTGCCGTTCAGTTCGCCGCGCTCATAGCCGAACATGCGCTCGGCCTGGGCGTTGGCCAGCACGATGGTGCCGGTCGGGTTGGCCATGATGATGCTGTCCGGGGTCGATTCGAGCAGGTCGCGGAATTTCGCTTCGATCAGCAGCGTGTCGCGCTTGGCTTTCGACTGCGTCATGTCGCGCTTGCTGGAGACGATGTAGGCAATCTTGCCGTGCTCGTCGTAAATCACCTTATTGTTCGAGTCGACGTAAATCAGCGCGCCATCCTTGCGGCGGCGCAGCGTTTCGTAATCGAAGGCGCCGTGCTGCTCCAGCTGGCGCGCCGCTTCCAGGTCCAGCTCCCGCTTGCCCGGCAGCGCGATCAGCTCGCGCAGGTCGCGCCCCACGGCTTCCTCGCTGGTACAGCCGAAGATACGTTCGGCGCCATTGGTCCAGCGCAGCACGGTGTGGCCCGGCGTGGTGACGATCACCCCTCCAGGGGCTTCGGCAAGTATGAGCTGATCGAAGTCGATGGTCATCCGGCATTCTCTGGCTGTGGACAATAACGCCGGGACAGGTCGGAACAGACGGCGTAGCGTCCGGCCATGATGCGCTTTTCCGGAAAATTGTCAAATGGAAGCTATCAGAGTTGATACTTCCAGTTAGCAACCATGTACCGGCAGGCCACCCTTATTTCGGATACAGAATCATCTGGGTGCAGCGGAACAGGGCGATGGTCTTGCCGTTCGCTTCATTGGTGACCACCACATCCCACACCTGGGTGGTTTTGCCGAGGTGGGCCGCCTTGGCCACGCAGGCAATCGCTCCGTCGCGCGCGGTGCCCAGGTGGTTCGACTTGATTTCGATGGTGGTGAAGCTGTTCGCCCCTTCCGGCAAGTTGGCCACGCAGGCGTAGCCGGCGGCCGTGTCGGCCAGGGTGATGACGGTGCCGGCGTGCAGGAAGCCGTTGGGCGCGAGCAAGTGCGGCTTGATCTCCAGGCGCGCCGCGACTTCGCCGCCGCCGACACGGGTGATTTCCACGCCCATGTAGCCGGGCAGCGTGCCGGCGCCGAAACTATTCATCGATTCAGGGGTAAACTGCTGCTGCGTGCTCATGGTATTTCCGTTCGTGATTGAAATAAGCACGATTGTACGTTTTTATTCCCTGCCCGGTTACCAGAGGTCCGATCTTGAAAAAACTTGTTTTAACACTAATGTACCTGTCCGGGCTGATGGCCATGCCGCTGCCGGCCACGGCGCAAAACGCCACCCCGGCGCGCCTGGTGGACGCGGCGCGCGCGCAGGTCGGCGTAACGACCCGCTACGACGCGCGCTACGAGCGCATCGCCTTTCCCGGCGGCGACGTGCCGCTTGAGCGTGGCGTGTGCACCGACGTGGTGATCCGCGCCTACCGCAAGGTCGGCGCGGACTTGCAGGAACTGGTGCACAAGGATATGAAGAAAGCCTGGGATGCCTATCCGCACCTGTGGCAGCTCAAGCGCCCCGATCCGAATATCGACCACCGCCGCGTGCCCAACCTGGCCACCTATTTCAAGCGCCACGGCAAGGCCATGACGCCCTCGCGCGATGGCGCCGCCTATCAGGCGGGCGATATCGTGACCTGGATGCTGCCGGGCAACCTGCCGCACATCGGCATCGTCGCCGCCCAGCGCGGCGGCGGCGGGGTGCCGCTGGTGATCCACAACATCGGCAACGGCACCCAGGTCGAGGACCGCCTGTTCGCCTGGCCGCTCACCGGGCACTACCGCTGGCAGCCGGCGCACCAGCCGGCGCTCAGCGCAAGCCGCTGACCGAGCCTTCCTTCGGATAGTCGATCCGGTACTCGACCTGGAATTTGGCGGTGGCGCCGGCCGCGAGGGTCTTTTTCCAGGCGACTACACCGCGCCGCTGTTCCCAGGTATCGGTGAACGGTTTCGGATCGAACACCGCCTCGACCTTGACTTCCTCGGCCGTGCTGACGGGCGAGGAATCGAACACCATCAGCTCGACCGGCGTCTTGTGGCGGTTGACCAGGGTGAACACATCGGCGCGCACGCTGGTGGCGCGCCCGCCAAAGATGCCCTTGCTGCCGGTCTTGCCGGCGACCGGATCGAGCGCGACCTTGACCAGGTCGTCGCGCCCGAACGAGAACAGGGCCCGTTCGCCATCCTGCAGGTTCCACTGGGTGGCGCCGATGTAGCCGCCATCGCGGAACAGTTGCATGGTGCCGGCCGGCCACACGCCATCCGGACGGGCCGCTTCGGCCATGACGATGGCAAATTTTTCAAGGCGCGGCGTCACGCGCAGGTGCTGGGTGACCGGCAGCGCCAGGGTCGACAGCACCACCGAGGTGGAGCGCCCGTCGGCGGCCAGGTTGACCCGGCCCGGCACCTCGAATTCGGTGGCGAAGACGCCCTGCATCTCGGCCACCCCATAGTCGTCGCGCTTGATGGCGCTGCCGACGATCTCCACCCTTTCCCTCTTGTCCATCGCCATCATCGGCGCCGGCGCCGGCGCGTAATTGGCCTTCATGTTGTCGGCCTGCACCGGAGGGCGGTAGCCCAGCAGCCACGGCTGCGGCTCTCGTCCCGTGGGCGACAGGCGCGGCTGGCTGGTCGACAAGGTCAGCTTGACGTTGCTCCAGTCTTCCCCGGTGCTTTGGGAAATCGTGGCGAGCCGTTCCAGGTCGACCCGCGAAGCGGCCGAGTCGAGGCTGGCACGGTAGCCCGGCTTCCAGCCGGCATTGTCGCGCTGGTAGCTGACCGTCAGGGCGCCGGCCTTGGCGGCGGACAGGCGCACCACGATGCTGCGCACATTCTTGTCGTCCGAATCGAGGCCCGCCAGGTCGCTCTCCATGGCCGCGATTTTCTTGTCCAGTTCGCGCTGCTGCACGGCCAGCTTCTGGATCTTGAGCAGCGCCTCGCTGGCGCCGCGCCCGAGGGTATCGATCACGCCGGCCAGCGCCTTGCCATTGTCCGGCCCCTGGGCCTTGCCGCCGTCGGGAACACCGCCGTTATAGCGCTCCAGGTAGCCCTTGACGATCGCGGCCGACCTGGCCTCGGCGTCGAGCATGGCCTTCTGGTCCTTGAGGCGCTCGATATCGGCCGCCAGCTTGGCTTCGGCCGGGTTGACGGCTGCGCTGCCGGCCGCGTCGCGCGAGACCACGTCGACCACGCGGATGCCGCTAGCAG